>DASZDF010000127.1:0-7749 GCA_035942275.1 Solirubrobacteraceae bacterium
GACCTTGACCTCGTCGTAGCGGCCGGTCTTGATGAGCTCGCCCTTCAGCCACGTCGCGGCGATCTCGCGGGCCTTCTCCTCCATCTCCGGCGGCGCCGAGCGCACCTTGAACGCCGGCGGCGGCGCGCCCTCGCGCGTGCGCAGGTCGGGCGGCTCCTGCGTCTCGCACGGGACGTCGGGACGCAGCGGCGAGCGCTGCGCGGGCTTCGGCGGGTTCGCGCCGGCCGGCGGGCGGTCGGTGAGGAGGAAGCGGCCGTCGCCCATCGTCGTCGCGTACTGCGCGGAGTTCAGCGAGACGCGGAAGTACTGGCCGTTGGCGTCGAAGGTCCGGCTCTCGCCGGAGAGGCCGATGAGCGGCTTCGGCTGCTCCTGGTAGATCGGGCCGATCGCCGGGAAGTCCTCGTCCTCGATCTTGTCGAGGCTCCACGGCAGGATGACCTCGTTCTGGCAGCTCGACGCGGGACGCACCTGCTCGAGCAGCGGGATCGTCGCCTTGTTGAGCTGGGCCAGCGCGGGCACCGCCTCGCGCAGCTCCGCGGCGAGGCCGCGCAGCTCCTCCGGCTGGACGGCCGCGCGGAGCTGGCGCACGAACGGGATCTGCGCGTTGATCGACGCCAGGCTCGACCGCACGCCGGGACGGATGTCGGCGACGAACCGGCGCAGCGGCGGGAAGGCGCGGTTGAGCGCGTCGAGCGCCGTCTGCCCGGCGCGCAGCGTGCGCGGCAGCTCGGCGATCGCGCGCTGAAGCTCGTCGCCCTCGGCCGCGAACGCGCCGGCGGTGATGCGCAGGTCGCCGATCAGGCTCTGGAGCTGGCGCTTGTTGCGGGTGAGCGCCTCGGCCACCGTGCCCGCGTGCTTGATGTAGCCGCCGAGGTCGTGCTCGAAGCGGCCGAGCATCGCCTCGTTGACGATGGCGGAGTTCTTGTACGCCGGCTCCCAGTACTCGGTCGTGCGGCGGATCGCCTCGGCGCCGCCGCCGGTGTACGCCTTGCTCAGCTCGTTGAGCACCGTCCGGAGGTCGTCGCGCGTGCTCGTCTGGAGCGACGTCAGGATCTGGTCGAACTGGGTGGCGTTCGAGGTCTGGTTGATCGGGATGGTCTCGCCCTCGCCGAGCTCCGGGGCGGACGGCGAACCCGGCGAGAGGTCGACGAAGAAGTTGCCCTCGAAGAAGATCCGGGGGCGGATCTTCAGCGTCGCGTCCTTGTGGATCGGCCGCGCCTTCTCGGCGATCTCCATCTCGACGCGCGCGGCGCCCAGCTCGCCCTCGCCCGGCTCGACGCCCTCGACGTTCGTGACCTTGCCGACGTCGACGCCCGCGATGCGGACCTTCGCGCCCGGCTTGAGGTTCTGCGCGTTCGGGACGACCGCGTCGACCTTGTACGGCGGGTTCACGAACGGCATGTCCTTCGTGAACGCGAGGTAGGTGACCGCGACGGTGACGGCGACCGCGATGATCGCGACGACCTCGTAGCTCAGCCCGCGCCTGACGTTGCGCCTCATGGCCGGCCTCCGCTGCGCCGCAGGAACTCGCGGTCGTAGTCGGTCAGCGCGGCGCGCCCGCCCGGGATCGTCGTGAACGTCTGGCCCTCGGGCAGCCGCGGCGGCCGCTGGCCGAAGCCGCGGCCGAGCTTGTCGAACGTGTCGAACGTGCCGCCCTTGACCGGCGCCTCACCGGGGAACTTCCACAGCAGCTGGTCGTACGCCGTCCGCTTGTAGTTCTCGTCGTTCTCCTTGTTGCCGCCGTACGCGTAGCCCTGCTGACCCGGGGTGCAGTCGAGCCGGCCGTCGGGGTGCATCGAGTTCGCGCCGCCGACGCTGTAGTGCGTGTACTGGCGGATCGCGTTCGGCGCGGGGCGCGCGAGCTTGCCGTTGGCGGGCTCGTTCGCGCCGAAGGCCGTGACCTCGTCGTTCTGGTCGTCGCCGCTGTTGAGCAGCACGCGCTGGGCGTTGCCGATCGGCGTCGGTGCCGAGAAGTGCTCGGCCACGACGGTCCAGAAGATGTTCCAGTAGTTGCAGCCGGTGACGTACGGGCCGACGTAGCGCAGCGTCGGTTGGAGGGTCGTGATCGTCGCGGTCAGGCCGCGCAGCGCGCCGTTCGTCGTCGGGTCGTTGGCGAGGTCGCGCAGCGCGACCATCACGGACTGGAGCTCCTCGTTCAGCTCCACCGACCGGCGCGTCACCGGCGTGCCGACCTCGAGGGCGGTGTTGACCGCCGGCAGCGCGCCGCGCAGCTCGCGGGCCGCGTCGTCGAGCTCCGCCGACATCGCGGCCGTGTCGCGCAGGAACGGCCGCTGGACGCGGAACGACCGGATCGAGACGTCCATCGTCGGCGGGCTCTTGGAGATCGTCGCCTTGAGCGCCTCCGGGTCGCGATTGATCGCGTCGAACGTGTCCGCCTGCGCCGTGAACGAGTGCGCCCACTCGTCCGCGACCGGCGCGACGGCCCGCGTGAAGTCGCCGAGCTCCTTGAAGAACCGCGGCAGGCGCGTGCGCTCGTCGGAGAGGTTGCGCATGACCGGCTCGAGCACCTTCAGGAACTCGGGCAGCTCGCGGATCGTGGTGTTGAGGTCCTGGCCGCGGCCGGCGAACGCGGTGCCGAAGCCGGTGAGGCTCTTCTCGGTCCCCTCGCGCGTGGGCGCGTCGTAGATGTTGTAGAGCTCGTCGAGGTCGGTGGCGATGCGGGTCTGCTTGGCCGGGATCCGCGCGCCGTCCGCGAGCTCCTCGTCGCTCTTGCCGCGCTGGAACTGGATGATCTTCAGCGCGAGCGGGGCGCGCGGGCGGACGAGGACCTCCGAGTCCTTCGGGTACGGCCCGGCGGCCTGGTCGAGCTTGAGCTGGAGGATCGCGCCGACGCGGCCGTCGCGCAGGCGGCCGGGCTTGAGGTCCTCCACGACGCCGATCCGGTAGCCGCCCTCGCGGACCTCGACGCCCTTGTTGACCTCGGCGCCGTCGGGCAGCTCGACGTACACCAGCTGCGACGGGACGAACGGGAGGCCGTTGTTCGCGTTGTAGGCGAGGAACACCTCGACCACGACGACGAGCGTGGTGACCGCCCCGACGAGGACGGGGTTGGCGACGATGGATGCGCTGCCCCGTCTCATGACCCGAAGAGGAAGTCCATGAGCTGCTCGTTGTTCTCGCGGTCCTGCTCCTCGCGCTCGGCGGCGGTGCCGAGGTTGGGGAGCTCGGGCGGCTTGACCTTCGGCACCTCCGGCGCGCCGCCGGCGCCGGGCAGCACGTCGTCGAGCTTCGGCAGCTCGACCGGAGGACGCCCGCCGCCGGGCTTGCCGTTGCCGTTGCCGCCGCCGTTGCCGCCGCGGTCGCCGCCGCCGTTGCCGCCGCCGGCGCTCCCGCCGTCACCGCGCCGGCCGCCGCGGCGCCGCTCGACCGCGAGGTCGCGCTGGTCGTCGGCCGTCCGCCGGCGGTTGTTCGGGTCGCTGCCCTCGGGGCCGTGGTCGTCGCCGTCCCAACCCGGGGGCTGCGTCGGGTCGGCGGTCACGAGGCCGAGCGCGTTGGGCCCGAGCAGCTTGCCGCACTGCTCCATGTGCTCCTTCGCCTGGGTCCTGTCGGCGTACGGGGCGCACGGGCCCTCGAAGACCTGGGCCTGGAGGATGTGCGTCTCGCCGTCGTGCAGGTTGACCGCGAGGGTCTGGTCGAACGTGTACTGGAGCAGCGCCTCGAGGCCGGTGTAGCCCTTGCCGCCCGGGCTGCGCGGGTCGGCCTCGATCGCATGCTCGCGGTCGTCGAGGTGCTCGAGGATGATCGCGAGGTTCTTGCCCAGCTCGGGCGTGCCGGCGCTGTAGCGCTCCAGCTCGCGCACGGTCTCGCGCGCGGGCTCGACCGCCTCGCGGCCGGTCTTCGACGCCTCGCCGAGCGCGTCGAGCGCCGGGCGCGACGCGTCGGCGAACGGCGGCAGGTTCTCGAAGAGCCGCTCGAGCTGGTCGGCGCTGGCGGCGAGGTTCTGCAGGGCCGGGCCCTGGCGCTCGACCGTGAGCCCGAGCTGCTCCATCGTCGGCTCGAGCTCGGCGAGGAACGTGGGCAGGCGCTCGAAGCCGCGGGCGATGTCGGCGTCGCGCTCGGCCGACGTCGCGGCGATGTCGCGCGTCTCCTCGACCCAGCGGCCGATGTCGCGGCGGTTGTCGTTGAGCGCGCCGACGACCGTGTCGGCGTCGCGCGCGAGGTCGGCGAGGACCTGGTTCTGGTCGGCGAGGATCGCCAGCACGCGGTTCGTCTCGCGCAGCGCCGGGCTCGCGCGCCGGATCGCGTCGTTGAGGTTGTCGCCGTTGCCGGCCACCGCGGCGCCCAGCTCGTTGATGATCAGCCGCAGGCGCTCGCGGCGCGGGCGGCGCATGATGTTCGCGACGAGGTCGGGCGGCACCGTCGACGAGGTCCGGTCGACCGGGATCATGTCGCCCTTCTCGAGCAGCGTCTTCGACTTGCCGGGCTCGCAGTTGACGAAGTACTCGCCGACGAGCGACTGCGGCATGACCTCGCAGCGGGCGTCCTCGCGCAGCGAGCCGAAGCCGGTCTCGGTCACCTCGAAGCCGACGACCGCGCGCTTCGTCCTCTGGTCGACCTCGAGCTCGGTGATCTTGCCCGCGCGGACGCCCGCGACCTTGAAGTCGCCGCCCTCGATCAGGCCGAACGCGTTGTCCAGCTCGACCTTGAACTCGCCCAGCGACTCCTCCTCGCTCGCGCCGGTCGACAGCCCGACGAAGGCCGTCGCGGCGACGAGGAGGAGACCGATGGCGAGGATCCGCTTCACGCCGCTACTTCCCCGGGAGCGTCTGGCTCGGGTCGCAGTTGTGGTCCTCGGTCGGCTTCCACGGGTTCGACTTGTCGTCGGCCGGGTGCTCCGCCGCGCCCGGGCAGCGGTTGCGCTGGCCGGTGCGCGTGTTGATGTTGCCGATGCTCGGGCGCAGCTCCTGCGGGATCGGCCGCAGGATGCCGTCGATCTGGCTGAACGCGTTGATGTAGGTGCCGACGCGGCTGACGCCGCCGAGGGCGTCGTAGATGCCCGAGTGGCCGAAGTCGTCGAACCAGCCGGTGAGGTCGACGGCGTAGGGGCGCGCGTACGCCAGCTCCGGGATCGACTTCTTCAGCGCGTCGACCGACTCCGGGAACGCGCCCTTGCGCTCCTCGCCGTTGGCCTGGACCGGGCCGATCGCGATGTCGCGCAGCGGGATCTGGCCCGCCGTGAGGTCGACGAGGTCGTTGTCCTCGCCGCGCTGCTTCACGAGCCGCGAGAGGTCGCGGATCGTCGGACGCGCGTCGCGCGCGAGGGGGCGCAGCTCGGCGAAGAAGGGGCGCAGGCGCTTGGCGACGGGCTTGGACTCCTCGACCAGGGGGCGCAGGTCGTCGAGGGCCGAGCGCAGGTTCACGAACGTCGTGTTGGCGCGCCGCATGAACGGCGGGAGCTGGGAGATCGCGTCGGCCAGCTCGGTCCGCCGCGCGGCGAGGTCGCCGGTGAAGTTCGCGAGGTTGTCGACGAGGCCGGTGAGGTCGTTCTTGCGGTCGGCCAGCGTCGTGACGAGGTCCTCGGAGGAGACGATGAACTTCTCGAGCGAGGGCGTGTCGCGCGTGAGCTCCTCGAACAGCCGGCTCGTCGCCGCGAACTGGGGGTTGAGGTAGTGCCAGCCGCGGTTGGCCTCCCGGGTCTTGCCGGCGTACTGGGTGCCGAACCCGCGGATGACGCCCTGGAGGTCGGAGCGCGCCTGCTTGTTGAAGATGCTGATGAGCTGGTCGAGGTCGACCGCGGAGGTCGTCTCGGTCGCGTCGATCCTGCCGCCGTCCTCGATGTCGCCCTTGTTGGCGCCCGCGAGCTGGAGGTCGATGTAGCGGTTGGCGACGCCGGAGAGCGAGGTGAGGCGGATGACGGCGCGCGTCCCGCGCTGGAGCGGCGTGTACTTCTCCTTGTCGATCTTCAGCTTGACCCGGGCGCCGCCGCGGTTCGTGAGCTCGATGTCGTCGACGCTGCCGATCTGCGCGCCCGCGATCCGCACCTCGTTGCCGCGCACGAGCTGGCTGGCGTTCTGGAACTCCGCGTAGACGACGTAGGTGTCGCCGTTGCCGCGCAGGAAGACGACAGCGACGACTGCCACCGCGGCAACCAGTGCCGCGATCGCAAGCACGCGACCGATCTGCCTCGAATTGCGCAGGTTCCTGCCTCCCCTTAGAGCGCCGCCCCCGCGCCCCGATCTCAAGCGTGCGGGGACGGTAGTGAGCGCCGTCACACAATGTCAAAGGGGAACCGTCGCTCCCGGGCCGCGCTACCCTGCCGCCGCAGGCGCCCGGGGCGCAACTTTGGGCCACCCCAGCGGGTTCCTCAGTACCGCCGATCCTCAGGAGGAAGCTTCCCCGCATGCCGCTCAAGTCGATGCCCGCCCTGCTCGCCGCCGTAGCGGTCCTCCTGGCGTTCCCGGCCTCCGGGGCCGCCGCCAAGACCAACATCGCCGTCGGCATCGGCGACCAGAGCGCCGACATGTTCGACAACGCGAACTTCCGCGCGCTCAAGATCAAGAAGGCGCGGTACTTCATCTCGTGGAACGCGATCGACGACCCGGGCAAGCTCGCGGCGGCCGACGCGTGGCTCGCGGGCGCGCGGCGCGCCGGCGTGCGCGCGCTGTTCCACCTCGACGGCCTCGACATCGCCGGCAACACGCGGCCGCCGAGCGTCTCGCAGTACCGCACGAAGGTGCGCGCGCTCGTCCGGCGCTACCGGGCCGTGCGCGAGTGGGGCGTCTGGAACGAGGGCAACTCGAAGACGCAGCCGGTCTACAAGCTGAGCGGCGCGCGGCGCACCGCGCAGTACTTCCTCGCGCTGCGCAGCGTCTGCCGCGGCTGCACCATCGTCGCGCTCGACCTGCTCGACGCCGGCAACACGAAGTCCTACATCAACGCCTTCTACGGCAAGCTCGGCCGGAAGAAGCGCCTCGCGAAGATCGTCGGCATCCACAACTACGGCGACACGAACCGCGCCGGGCGCAACAACACGAAGACGATCATCAACGCCGTGCGCCGCCACAACCGGCGCGCGCAGTTCTGGGCGACCGAGACCGGCGGCCTGGCCTACTTCGCGACCGCGACGCGGACCGCGTTCCCGTGCAACGAGGGCCGGCAGGCGAGGGCCGTCGCGAAGATGTTCCGGATCGCCAGGAAGTACCGCCGGTACATCAAGCGCCTGTACCCGTACAACTTCTTCGGGACCGACTGCGACAACAACCTGCGCTTCGACGCCGGGCTCATCCGCCGCGACGGCAGCAAGCGCCCGGCGTACAACACGCTGCGCAGGGCGATGCGCAACTTCAGGCGCTAGGCCTCGCGGCTTCATCACAGACGATCTCGTCGAGCGCGCTGCCGAGCCTCGCGACCGGCAGCGTCTCGTCGCGCGCGCGCACGCGTGTGAGCGCGTCGCGCTTGCCCTCCCCCGTCGCGAGCAGGACCGTGTAGCGCGCGCGGGCGATGACGGGCAGCGTGAGCGTGATCCGCTCGGGCGGCGGCTTCGGCGAGCTGCGGACGCCGATGACCGGCGCGTGCGCGGAGTCCGCCTCCGGATGCCCCGGGAAGAGCGACGCGGTGTGGCCGTCCTCCCCGAGGCCGAGCACGACGACGTCGAGCACGGGCTCCTCCCCCACCGTCCCGACGAGGTCGCGCGCGTAGAGCCACGCGGCGTCCTCGGGCCCGAGCTCGCCGCGCGCGGTGCGCAGCCGCGGGCCGGGGCCCCCGCCCGCGGCGCCCCGCTCGCGCAGC
>DASZDF010000128.1:0-7218 GCA_035942275.1 Solirubrobacteraceae bacterium
GCCCACACGAGCACGGTGAGGACGAGCACCTCGGCGCCGTGGCGGCCGCGCAGGTTGCGGGTCGCCGCGGCCATCGGGGCGAGGAAGCGCAGCAGCGGGCGGAGGTGGCCGTGGTGATGGAGCAGCGCCGCGGCGAGCAGCGTGAGCAGGACCGCGGCCGCCGCGACCAGGGCCACCAGCTCGAAGCGGCCGCTGAGATCGGCGCCGGCGCCGCTGAAGAGGCCGTAGGCGAGGAAGGCGAAGAGGGCGCCGAGCACGAGCACGTCGCACAGGCGCTCGGCCACGAGCGTGCCGATCACGGTGCGGCGGTCGGTGTCCGCCCGCGGCGCGAGGAGCACGACCCGCAGCGCGTCGCCGGCCCGTGCGGGCAGCACGTTGTTGCCGAGGTAGCCGACGGAGATCAGCCCGTAGGTGTCGGCGCGCGTCGGCTTCGCGCCGTTCTCGAGCAGCAGCACGTGCCAGCGCTCCCCGCGCACGGCGCACGCGAGGAAGTAGAGCGCCACCGCGGCGGCCAGCTCCGCGAGGCGGCCGGGCTCGGTGGGGAACGACGGCGCGTCCTGCTGCAGCGCCCACCACACGACCGCGCCGAGGACGGCGACGGACACCGCGACGCCCAGGAGGCCGGCGGCGCGGCGTGACGAGCGTGACGGCGCGGGAGCTGCATCGGCCGTCCGCACGACCCGCAACCTAGCGCGGCGGGACGAGCCCGAAAGGCGGCGTCGCGCGGCGGCGCGGCTGGATCGCACGGCGGCGCCGGAGCGCCCCGGGAAGCGCGCGGGCGGCGTCGGCGTAGCCGCCGAGCAGCTCGCGCTCGACGACCAGCGCGTAGGCGAGGGCGAGGACCTCGTAGAGCGCGACGCCGGGGAGGTCGCGCAGGAGGTCGGCCGGGCGGTCGTTCTTGGCGATCATCAGCAGGCGGTTGCGGAATTGGAGGCGGCGGTGGTGCGGCTCGACGCGGGCGCGGGTCGTCGGGCTGAAGAACCGCACGTGCGTGCCGCGCGCCGCGGGCTCGTAGAGCGCGCGCCAGCCGAGCAGCCGCGCGCGCCACGCGAGGTCGGCGTCGGAGGCCCACAGGGCCAGGTCCTCGTCGAACACCTCGCCGTCCGGCGCACAGTCGTCGAGCGCCGCGCGCCGCCACAGGCCGCACGCGCCGTCGGGGCCGAAGACGGCGGCGGGGCGGCCGTACGCGCCGTCCGGCTCGTTGTGTCCGACGACGTTGTTCTTGCGCCGGCGGTCGAGGAGCATGCCGGCGGCGTCGATGCGCGCTGGGTCCGCCGCACGGACGAGCTTGGGCGCGACGGCCCCGAGGCGCTCGTCGCTCGCGAGCGCGGCGGTCAGCGCCGGCAGCGCGCCGGGCTCGAGGACGCAGTCGGCGTTGACGAGGAGCACGGCGTCCGCGTCGCGCACCGCGGCGAGGCCGGCGTTCATCGCGGCCGCGTACGAGCGGCGCTCGTCGAGGCGCACGACCCGCGCGCCGAGGCGCGCGGCGACCGCGGTGGTGTCGTCGGTGCACGCGTTGTCGACGACGACGACCTCCTCGGCGGCCGCGAGCGGGGGCAGGCACGCGTCGAGCCGGTGCGCCTCGTCGACCGACAACACGAGAGCGGCCACCCCCCTCACACGAGCTCCCCGTACACGGCGCGCGTGAGCGCGGCCGTCCGCTCCCACGACAGCTCCGCGGCCCGCGCGCGCCCCAGCCCGGCCAGCTCGTCGCGCCGGCCCCGCGCCCGCTCGATCGCGGCCGCGACGTCGGCCGGATCGTGCGGGTCGAAGAGCTCGGCCGCGCCGGCCGCGGTCTCCGGGAGCGCGGTTGCGTTCGCGCACGCCACCGGCACTCCGCGCGCCATCGCCTCGACGACGACGAGCCCGAAGCCCTCGTAGAGCGAGGGGTGCACGAGGACGGCGGCTCCTCGCATGAGGGCGTCGAGGCGCGCGTCGTCGACCCATCCGGTCAGCTCCACGCCCGGCCCGCGCAGCGACGCCGCGCCGCCGGCGTCCGCGCCCGCGACGACCGCCCGCACGCCGAGCCGCCGCGCCGCCTCCACCAGCACGCCGAGGTTCTTCTTCGCCCGCACGTCCCCCACCGCGAGCACGTACTCGCCGCCCGCCGGCGGCGGCGCGTCGCCGATCGGGAGCGCCGGCGCCTCGGGCACGATGCGCACCTTCGACGGCCGGATCCCGTAGCGCTCGATCACGTCGCGCCCCGTGAACGGCGACGGGACGATCACCCGCTGCCCCGACCGCGCGGCGCGCGGCGCGAACCAGCGGTACTTGCGCAGCGTGAGCGGCGCGAAGTCGTCCGGGAAGGCCTCGAACGCCAGGTCGTGGATCGTCACGACGCCCGGGCACGGGCGGCGCAGCGGGAGGAAGCAGTTCGGCGCATGCACGAGCGACGCGCGCCGGCGCCGCAGCACGCGCGGCAGCCCGACCTGCTCCCACAGCACCTCCGGCCCGATCGTCCGCGCGCCCACGGGCGTCACGGCGTCGCCCAGCGCCGCGGCGAGCTCGCGCACGTAGCGCGACCAGCCGCGAGGTTGGGAAACCATGCCTTCTGAAGCGTCGAGGACGATCACCGTTGTCCGCGAACGCTACGAGGCCGTACGATCAATGCCCGTGGCCGCCGCCCTGGAGCTCCTGGAGCAAGATCTTCGCGCGCAAGCACGCGAGCTCTCGCTGATCTTCGACATCCCGATCGATCTCGGGCATCCGGACGACCTCCTGCAGCGCATCTCGGGCTGGGCGGGCACCCGCAACGGCCACGCTCGGCAGGTGATGTACGCGAACGCGCACGTGCTCAACCAGTCGGCCGAGAACGCGGAGCTGCGCGGCGCGCTCGAGTCCGCCGACCTCGTCTACTGCGACGGCTACGGCGTGCGCCTCGCGGCGAAGGCGCTCGACCGCCCGGTCCCGCACCGCATGACCGGCGCGGACTGGATCTGGAGCCTGGCGGCGCTGTGCGAGCAGACCGGCGACTCGGTCTACCTGCTCGGCTCGGAGCCGGGGGTCGCCGGCCAGGCCGCGGCGCGCCTGCGCGAGACGTACCGGGGCCTCGACGTCGTCGGCTCGCACCACGGCTACTTCGAGCCCGGCTCCGCCCACGACGACCGCGTGGTCGAGGACGTCAACCAGCGGCGCCCGAACATCCTCCTCGTCGGGATGGGGACGCCCAAGCAGGAGCTGTGGGTCCAGCGCAACGCGGCGCGGCTGGACGTCGACGTCCTGTGGACGGTCGGCGCGTTGTTCGACGTCGTCAGCGGCAAGGTGCCGAGGGCGCCGGGCTGGTTGGCCGACAATGGGCTGGAATGGATCTTCAGGTTGGCGATCGAGCCCGGCCGGATGTGGCGGCGCTACCTGCTGGGCAACCCGGTGTTCATCCACCGCGTCCGCCAGGCGAAGGCGCGCGGCCAGGCGCAGCCCGGCTGATCGCGCTCCTCGTCGCCGCGCTGAGCGCGGCGGCGGCGATCGCGCTCGCCCAGTCCGCCGGCGTCGTCGGCCTCTCCGCGGTCGACGACGCGGCCCGGGTGGGCGCCGCGGCGTTCGTGCTCTTCGCGGTCGCGGGTTTCGGCCTCGTGCGCCTCTGGCTGCCGGACGCGCTGCGCCGCCACGAGCTGCTGTGGATCCTGCCGGTGGGCGCGTGTGCGAGCGGCCTCGAGCTCGCGCTGCTCGGCTACGCCCGCGTGCCGTTCGAGGCGAACCTGGCCGCGGTGCTGCTCCTGAACCTCGTGTTGGGGGTTGTCGCGGTGCGCCGGCGAGGTGCGACGAAGCGGCCGCCGGTGGGAGAGATCGCGTGGCCGGTGTGGATCGCCCTGCTCCTGATCTGCATCGCGCTCGTGCCGATGTTCCGCACCGGCTACGCGACCGTCGTCGGCAACGGGTCGGACGCGCACCTCGCGGTCGGCACGGCGGCGTTCCTGCAGGACCACCACCCGACCGCGATCGCGCCCGACGAGCCGGTCGACCGTGTCCCGCTCGTCTGGCGCTCCAAGCCGCCGATCTACTACCCCCTCGCCGCCGCCGCGACGCTGAGCGGCGTGCACACGTGGCAGGCGATCGCGACGCTCGCGGCGCTGATGATGGCCCTGGCCGCAGCGGGCTTCTTCCTGCTCGCCCGGCAGACGCTGGGATCCGGGCTCGCGGGCGCGGCGGCCGGGATGGCGCTCGTCGGCCTCGACCGCGTCGTGCTCCACACGACCGATCACCCGTACTTCAACCAGCTCTGGGGCTTCTTCGCGCTGCCGTTCGCGCTCGTGCTCGCCTGGGCCGCGGTGCGGATGCGGACCCGCGGCGCCGTCGCGCTGCTCGCGCTCTTCCTCGCGATCGGCGCGTTCGCCTACCCGCTCGCCCTGCCGATCCCGCTCGTCGCCCTCGCCGCGCTGCTGTGGCCGGAGCGCGGGCGCCTCGGCGACGCGGCGCGGAGCCTCTGGCGCGGCCCGCGCTCGCTCGCCTGGATGCTGCCCTTCGCCGCCCTGCTCGCCTACCCGGCCTTCGGCATCGCCGAGAAGGCGATCAGCGCGGTCGCGCCCGTCGTCGACCCCGGCCGGTCGCTCGCGAACTGGGGCGGCGACCTGCTCGCGTTCCGCCCCGAGCACGAGTTCCTCGCGCTCCCGAACGAGACGATGCTGCTGGTCCTCGGCCCGCTGCTGGCCGTCGCGATCGCGATCGAGCTGCGCCGGCAGCCGAAACAGCTCGCCCTCGCGCTCGGCGGCGTGCTCGTCTTCGGCGCGCTCGCGGCCCTCTGGTTCCGCCAGCGCGAGATCGGCTGGTACTTCCACTTCAAGGTGCTCGCCTTCACGGGCCCGCTCGCGGTGCTGCTCGCCGCCGTCGCCGTCTCGCGGCTGCGCCGCGGGGCGGGCCTCGCGCTCGGCGTCCTCGTCTGGATCGCGCTGCTCGGCGCCGGCGACGAGATGCGCCTGACCATCATCCAGAACCCGCCCGAGCTGACGGAGCTGACGCGGCTCGACGAGCGCCTCCCGGCCGACGCGTCCGTGCGCCTCGACGTCGACCCGCCCGCGCAGCTCTGGGTCGCCTACTTCCTCAGCGGCCAGCCGCTGTGCTCCCAGCTCCCGCTGCTCGAGACCAGCTACCCGCACGTCCCGATCTCCCGCCGGGCGGACTACGTCCTCGCCGACCGCACGATGCGCAAGCCGTACGACGCCGCCGGGCCGCCCGTCTGGAGAGGGCGGCGCTACGTGCTCTACCGGCAGGTGCAGGGGGTTCCCGGCGTCGACTTCTGCTCGCGGCGGATGGACCAGACGGTCGAGGAGATCTTCTAGCTCTCACAGTCTTCTCATGAACGCGACCGCTACGTTTCGCCGGCCCAGCGGGTTGGGTCTGATGGCAACGGCAGGCAGGGGAAGCACATGCGAAGCACGACGAGGTCCATGTTCTGCGCGGCGGCGATGCTCGTCGCGCTGCTCTCGCTCACGGCGACGGCCGGGGCGGCGGCTCCGGCGGTCAGCACCGGCGCCGCGAAGGGCGTCGAGGCCGGCGCGGTCACGCTGACCGGCAGCGTCGACCCGAACGGCGAGGCCACCACCTACTACTGGGAGTACGGCACGACGCGCCGGTACGGCTCGCGTACCGCCGACGCCTCCGCCGGGAACGGAGGCAACGCGCGGCGCGTGGAGCTGCGCGTCGAGGGGCTCGCGCCGAACACCCGCTACCACTACCGCCTCGTCGCGAGCAACCCGAGCGGCGTGCGCAGCGGCGAGAACCGGACGGTCACGACGCGGCGCCAGCCGCTCGGCCTCCAGATCACGGCGGCGCCCAACCCCGCGGTCTTCGGATCGGCCTCGACCGTCACCGGCGCCCTCACCGGCACCGGCAACGCCAACCGGCAGGTCGTCCTCCAGCAGCGGCCGTTCCCGTTCACCGCGCCGTTCGCCGACGTCGGCAACCCGCAGGTGACCGACGCGAACGGCGCGTTCGCCTTCCCGATCCTGCCGCTCCCCGGGACGACGCAGTTCCGCGTGCGCACGGTGACGCCCGACGACGTCTTCAGCCCGGAGCTCACGCTCGGCGTCGCCGCGCGCGTCGGCACCCTGCTCAGCGCGCGGAGCGTCCGGCGCTTCAGCCGCGTGCGCTTCTTCGGCACCGTGACGCCGGCCGCGGTCGGCGTGCCGTTCGAGATCCAGCGCCGCACCGGCACCGGCCGGTGGCTCGTCGTGACGCGCGGCTTCACGACCGAGGGCGGCGACACGTCGTCGAAGTTCTCCAAGCGCGTGCGCGTCACCCGCACCGCGAAGTACCGCGTGCTCGTGCACATGCTCGGCGGCCCGATCGTGTCCGGCTTCGGGCGCGAGGTGGGCGTCGCGGTCAAGCGGCGGCGATGAGGTCCCGCATCGCGGCCTCGGTCCGCTCCGGCGCGTAGGCGCCGAGGCGGGCCCGGCCGCGGTCGCGCAGCTCGGCCGCGAGCGCGGCGTCCTCGACCGCGAGCGCGACCAGCTCCGCGACCACCGCGCGGTCGCGGTCGGCGACGAGCAGCGCCGCGTCGCCCGCGACCTCCGGGATCCCGCCGCTGGGCCGCGCCACGACCGGCACGCCGAAGTGGAACGCCTCGAGCAGCGGGACGCAGAAGCCCTCGTGCTCGGAGAGCGAGACGAAGGCGTGCGCACCGCGGTAGCGCTCCGCCAGCGCCTCGCGGGAGAGCGTCCGCTCGAACGTCACCGCGCCCGGCGCGAGCTGTTCGGCGAGCGATCGCAGCGCCTCGAGGTATCGCTCGTTCAGCGGCTCGCCGACGAGGACGAGCCGCGCGTCGGGCAGCCGGTGGCGGCGCAGCAGCGCGAGGACGCGGATCAGCTCGTCCTGGCGCTTGTGCGGCGCGAGGCGGCCGACGAAGAGCAGCGTGGGCGGGCCGCCCGGAGGTGGCACCGTCGCCCCGAACGCCGCCGGGTCGAAGAGGAGCGGCACGACGACGTCGGAGCCGATCTCGGCCGCGTTGTAGCCGGAGACCCCGGCCGCGACGTCGACGCGCGCCGCGAACGCGGGCAGCTGCCGGCGCCCGAGCGCGCACTGCACCGCCATCGCCGGCTCGTGGTCCCACAGCCAGCGCGCCGGCGTGACGTTGTGCGACAGCAGGAGGGTGCGGTTCGGCAGGTCGAGCACCGACGACAGCTTCGGCGCGTACGCCGAGTAGTGGACGAGCAGCACGTCGCCGCGCGCCGGCTCCAGCGCGGCGAGCGGCGCGACCTCGCCGTTCATCCGCGGGTCGATGTGCAC
>DASZDF010000129.1:0-7407 GCA_035942275.1 Solirubrobacteraceae bacterium
GTGCTGGCCGCGGCGTTCCTCGTCGCGGTCAAGCTCGTCGCCGGGCTCGTGTCCGGGTCGCTCGGCCTCCTCGCGGAGGCAGCTCACTCCGCGACCGACCTCGTCGCCGCGCTCCTCACGCTGTTCGCGATCCGCGTCGCCCCGCGGCCCGCCGACGAGCAGCACCCCTACGGCCACGGCCAGGCCGAGCACCTCGCCGCGCTGGCGGAGTCGAGCGTCCTCGTCGTCGTCTCCGGGCTCCTCGGGTGGCAGGCGGTCGTCCGCCTCGCGAGCGACACCCCGCCCGAGGTCGACGCCGCGTGGTGGACGTTCGCGATCCTGGTCGTGGTCATCGTCGTCGACGCGTCGCGCGCGACGCTGAGCTGGCGCGCGGCGCGCGAGCACCACTCGGCCGCGCTGGAGTCGAACGCGCTGCACTTCGCCTCCGACCTCCTCGGGACGCTCGCCGTCATCGTCGGCCTCGCGTTCGTGGCGGCGGGAGAGCCGCGCGCGGACGCGGTCGCCGCGCTCCTCGTCGCCGTGATCGTCCTCTTCGCGGCCGGTCGGCTCGTCAAGCGCTCGATCGACGTCCTGATGGACCGTGCGAGCGAGGAGGCGGAGGGCGCCGTCCGGCGGGCGCTCGACCGGATGGCCGGGCTCGAGGTCCGCCGCCTGCGGGTGCGTCATGCCGCGGGGCGGGACTTCGTCGACCTGGTCGTCGCCCTGAGCGCCGACGCCGGCCTCGCG
The DNA here is from genome assembly GCA_035942275.1 of Solirubrobacteraceae bacterium. Taxonomy (GTDB): domain Bacteria; phylum Actinomycetota; class Thermoleophilia; order Solirubrobacterales; family Solirubrobacteraceae; genus CADCVT01. The sequence continues at coordinate 727 of DASZDF010000129.1, forward strand.
CAGGCGCACACGACCGCGGACGCGATCGAGGACGCCGTCCGCGCCGAGCTGCCCGCCGCCGACGTCCTCGTCCACGTCGAGCCGCGCGCCTTCGAGGGCGACCTGCGCGAGCGGGCGACGGTCGCCGCCCTGTCGGTGCCGGACGTTCGCGAGATCCACAACGTCCGCGCGATGCAGGTCGACGGGGGCTACGAGCTGTCGCTGCACGTGAAGCTCCCGCGCGGGTTCTCGCTGGCCGACGCGCACGAGACCGTCGAGCAGCTCGAGGCGGCCGTCTGCGGCGCGGTCCCGGAGCTGCGCATGGTCCACACCCACATCGAGCCGCTCTCGCGCACCGACTGGGCGAGCAAGCCGTCCACCGACGAGGTGGCGGCGGAGCGCAGCGCGATCGAGGACGTCGTGCGCCGCTACACCGGCGTGGAGGCCGCCGGCGTGCGGTTCCGCGACGCCGAGCGCGGGCGCGTGGCGCTCATCACCGTCCTCCTCCCGGCCGACCAGCCGCTGCCCAGCGCCCACCGCCGGGCCGGGGAGATCGAGCGTGCGGTGCGCGACCGCTGCCCCGGTCTCGCGGACGTGATCGTGCACACGGAGCCGGCGGCGGACGCCGCTCCGTCTAGCGCAGGTTGATCGCCGCCGAGAGCCCGACGGCGACCGCGAGCAGCGCGTAACCGTTGTAGTCGGAGATCAGCAGGAGCAGCGCGACGACGAGCGACGCGGCGACCGTGACGAGCCAGGCGATCCGCGAGAGCGGCACGCGCCGAAGTGTCGCATCGAGCCCGGATCAAGCCCGCAAACTGCGTCGAACTGGCCCCCGAGAGCGACGAAAGTGGGCCAAAAGCGCGCAAACACGGGGCGGAAAGGGCGTGCGAAGCCGCTTTCCGCCGGTCGGCTCTACTAAGGTGCGGCCTCGTTTCCGCAGATGGGGAGGACCCGTTTCCATGAACAAGAACGAACTGGCTCAGCAGGTCGCGTCGCAGGGCGGCGTGGACACTGGCGACGCCAAGAAGGCCGTCGACGCGGTCTTCGAGGTCATCGCGAGCGAGCTGCAGGGCGGCGGTGAGGTCGCGATCGCCGGCTTCGGCAAGTTCAGCGTCTCCGACCGCGCCGCGCGCCAGGGCGTCAACCCGGCGACCGGCGAGAAGATCCAGATCGCGGCGAGCAAGGCCGCGAAGTTCTCGGCCGCGTCAGGCCTGAAGGGCAAGCTGAACGGCTAGCGCCCGCTTCGGCGCGCAGCGGCGCCGCCCGTGGAGTGGCGGCGCCGCTGCAACCGCCGCGACGGCGGGGCTTCCGCCGCGACGACGCCGCTCCGCCGCGACGACTTCGCTTTCCGCGATCAGGAGGACACCGACGTGACGAAGTCCGAGTTCGTCGACCAGGTCGCCGCGCGGTCGGGCCTCGGCCGCAAGGAGGCCGCGAGCGCTGTCGACGCGGCCCTGCAGACCATCCAGGACACGCTCGAGCGTGGCTCCGACGTGACGTTCTCGGGCTTCGGCAAGTTCCACGTCGCCGAGCGCGGCGCACGCGAGGGCACGAACCCCGCGACCGGCGAGAAGATGCAGATCGCCGCGACGCGCGTCCCGCGGTTCACCGCGGGCTCCGCCCTCAAGAAGGCGATCAAGGGCCGCTGAGGCGCCCGATGGGCGCCGGCACCCCCTTCCGCGAGCGGCTCGCGGCGGCAGTCGCCGCGCGCGAGTCGTCGATCGTCCTCGGCCTCGACCCCGACCCCGCGCGGGTGTGGCCGGAAGCGGTCGACGCCGCGGGGCCGCGCGGTGAGGGCGGGCCGGCCGCATGGGCGGCGGACCTCGTCGTCGCCCAGTGCTCCGCGCTCATCGCCGCCGCCGGCCCCGCCTGTGTGGCCGTCAAGCCGCAGGCGGCGTGCTTCGAGCGGCTCGGGTCCGCCGGGTGGGCGGCGCTCGAGCGCGTCGCGGCCGCGGCGCGGGCGGCGGGGCTCCTCGTCCTCCTCGACGCCAAGCGCGGCGACATCGGCGTGAGCGCCCAGGCGTACGCCGACGGCCTCCTCGGCCCCGCGCCCGGGCTCGACGCCGACGCGCTGACCGTCAACCCGTACCTCGGCGAGGACGCGCTCGAGCCGTTCGTCCGCACTCAGAAGGGGATCTTCGTCCTCGTCCGCACCTCGAACCCCGGCGCGGCCGACCTCCAGGACGCGCGGCTCGACACCGGCGAGCCGCTCTGGGAGCGCACCGCGCGCCTCGTCGACGGCCTGGACGCGAACGCCGTCGTCGGCGCGACCGCGCCCGAGCACCTCGAACGAGCCCGCGAGCTCATGCCGCGCGCCACCTTCCTCCTCCCGGGCGTCGGCGCCCAGGGCGGGAGGGTCGAGGACCTGGCCCCGGCGTTCGCGCCCGGCCCCCACGGCGGCCTCGTCACCGCCTCCCGCTCCATCGCCCGTGCCCACGAGGCGGGCGGCGGCGAGCCGGCGCCCGCGGCCCGCGCGGAGGCCGAGCGCCTGCGCGAGGCGGCATGGACGCTGCGCGGTTAGCGCCCTCCATAGACTGCGCCCGCGATGACGCACCACCGCCCGTCGCGCTGGCTCGCGCCCCTCGCCCTGCTGGCGGCGGTGGCGGCGGTGCTGATGGTCGTCTCGGCCACGACCGGCGACGGCGAGAGCCCGAGCGACGACGGCGCGACGACGACGGAGGAACGGCGCGAGGCCGGCAACGACCGGACGACGACCGGCGGGGGGACGCGGACGGGCGCCCGCACGTCGCCGACGCCGCAGCGCAAGACGTACAGGGTCCGCCCCGGCGACACGCTCGGGCTCATCTCCGAGCGCACCGGCGTCAGCGTGGAGGAGCTCCTCGAGCTCAACCCGGACATCGATCCGAACAGCCTGGCGCCCGGGGACAAGATCAAGCTGACCGAGTGAGCGCGCGTCGCCGGACATCCCGGGCGGCGGCTCTCCTGGCCGTCGTCCTGGCGGCGGTCGCCCCCGCCGCCCACGCCCAGGACGGCGCGCCCGACGTCCAGGCCCCGGCCGCCGTCCTCGTCGAGGCGAGCACGGGCGACGTCGTCTTCGACCGCAACGCGGACGACCGCCGCGCCATCGCCTCCACGACGAAGCTGATGACCGCGCTGCTCGTCCTCGAGGGGATCGCGCTCGACGACGTCCTCACCGCCCCCGCCTACGACGCCGCGCCCGCCGAGTCGATCATCGGCCTCCAGGAGGGCGAGCGGATGACCGTCCGCGACCTGCTGCGGGCGCTGCTCCTCGCGAGCGCGAACGACGCGGCGGTGACGCTGGCGGTCGGCCTCTCGGGCTCGACCGACGCGTTCGTCGACGAGATGAACCGCCGCGCGCGCGAGCTGGGCCTGAAGGACACCGAGTACGCGAACCCGATCGGCCTCGACGACCCCGACAACCGGTCCTCGGCCCGCGACCTCGTCACGCTCGCCACGATCCTGCGCCGCAAGCCGTTCTTCCGCGAGACGGTGAACCTCCCGCGCGCGGTGCTCAGGAGCGGGTCGCGAAGGCGGGCGATCCAGAACCGCAACTCGCTCGTGCGCAACGTCCCGGTCGTCGACGGCGTCAAGACCGGCCGGACGCTCCAGGCCGGGTACGTGCTCGTCGGCTCGGCGTCCCGCGACGGCGTGACCGTGATGAGCGCCGTCCTCGGCGAGCCCAGCGAGGCCGCGCGCGACGCCGACACGCTCGACCTCCTGCGCTACGGCCTCTCGCGCTACGAGCGGCGCACGGTGCTGAAGGAGGGGCAGGGGCTCCGGAGGGCCGACCTGAAGTACCGCGACGACGACGTCAGCCTCGTGGCGGCCGAGACGGTCCAGCGCGTGCTGCGCCGCGGCGAGCGCGCTCGGACGCGCGTCACCGGCGCCCCCGAGGAGCTCGACGGCCCGCTCCCGGCCGGCGCGCAGGTGGGCGCGATCGAGGTGCGCGTGCGCGGGAAGGTCGTCGAGCGCGTCCCGCTCGTCACCGCCGTCGCCGTCGAGGAGGCGTCGCTGACCGACCGCGTCACCTCCGTCCTCTCGACGCCGCTGTCGGTGCTCCTCGTCATCCTCCTCATCGCCTGTACTGTGCTGCTGGCCCTTCTCCGGAGACGTGTCGTGCGAAGGGCCCACGGCGTCCGATGATCATCACCGTCACCCTCAACGCGGCGATCGACAAGACCCTCTCGGTGCCGAACTTCCGGCTCGGGCGGCGCCACCGGACGGTCGAGCAGACGACCATGGCCGGCGGCAAGGGCGTCAACGTCGCACGGGCGCTGAAGGCCCTCGGGCAGCCGGTGAACGCGACCGGGCTCCAGGGCGGGCCGACCGGCACGCGCATCGTCGAGCAGCTCACGCAGGAGTCGATCCTCAACGACTTCGTCCGCATCCGCGAGGAGTCGCGCACCAACACCGCCGTCCTCGACCCGACGAGCGGCGAGCAGACCGAGATCAACGAGCGCGGCCCCGCCGTGACGGCGAAGGAGCTCGAGCTCTTCAGCGACAAGCTCGTCTACCTGGCGCGCGGCGCGGCGCTGGTCGTGCTCGCCGGCTCGCTGCCGCGCGGGGTCGAGGCGGACGCGTACGCGGCGCTGATCCGAGAGCTCAAGCGCGTCGACGTCGAGACGATCGTCGACACCGAGGGCGAGCCGCTGCGCCACGCGGTGCGCGCCGAGCCGACGGTGATCTCGCCCAACCTGACCGAGGCCGAGGAGCTCGTCGGGCACGAGTTCAACGACGAGCAGGACATGGTCGCCGCCGTGCGGGAGATGGGCACGCTCGGCACGAAGCAGGCGATCATGACGACGCCGGACGGCTGCTTCGCGTGCCTGCCGACGCCCGACCACGGCGCGACGCTGCTCCGCGCGCGGATCGAGCCGCGCGAGCCGATCGCCACCGTCGGCTCCGGCGACGCGTTCCTCGCGGGGTTCGTCGCGGCCCGCTACACGGGCAAGTCGGCGGAGGAGTGCCTGCGCTTCGGCGTGGCCTGCGGGGCGGAGTCCACGCAGCGCCTGGGGGCCGGCCTGATCGAGCCCCGCGAGGTCGATCGGCTGGTGGCGGAGGTCGAGGTGGAGCGGGTCGAGGCGCCGGCGGGGGTGTAGGACCGAAAACCTCCCAAATACGCCGTTGCTACGCTCGATCCTGCCTCCGTCCGTCCGCCCCTCGTCCTAGGATCGCGCAATGGAAGTAGAGATCGGTCGCGGAAAGAAAGCCCGCCGCGCTGACGGGTTCGATGACATCGCGCTCGTGCCGTCCCGGCGCACGCGCGATCCCGACGACGTGGACATCTCCTGGAAGCTGGGGGACTACCGCTTCGAGCTGCCCCTCATGGCCTCCGCGATGGACGGCGTCGGCTCGCCGCAGACGGCCGGGAGCGTCGGCAAGCTCGGCGGCCTCGCCGTCCTGAACCTCGAGGGCATCTGGACGCGGTACGAGGACGCGGACGACCAGCTCGAGCGCATCGCGCAGCTCCCTCGCGACGAGGCGACGCGCGAGATGCAGGAGATCTACCGCGAGCCGATCAAGGACGAGCTGATCGTCCGGCGCATCCGCGAGATCAAGGAGCAGGGCGTCGTCGTGTCGGCGTCGCTCACGCCCCAGCGCGTCCGCAAGTACTACGAGCTGGCGCTCGACGCCGGGCTCGACGTCCTGGTCATCCAGGGCACGGTCGTGTCCGCCGAGCACGTCTCCACGGTCTCCGAGCCGCTCAACCTCAAGGAGTTCATCCGCGAGGTGGAGGTCCCGGTCGTCGTCGGCGGCTGCGCCTCGTACCACACCGGCCTGCATTTGATGCGGACCGGCGCGGCGGCCGTGCTGGTCGGCGTCGGCCCGGGCGCGGCGTGCACCACGCGCGGCGTCCTCGGGATCGGCGTGCCGCAGGCGACGGCGATCGCCGACGTGGCGGCCGCCCGCTCGCAGCACATGCTCGAGACCGGCGAGTACTGCCACGTGGTCGCCGACGGCGGCATGCGCAACGGCGGCGACGTCGCGAAGGCGATCGCCTGCGGGGCGGACGCCGTGATGATCGGCTCGCCGCTGGCCCGCGCGTTCGAGGCGCCCGGGCACGGCTTCCACTGGGGCATGGCCACGTTCCACCCGACCCTGCCCCGTGGCGCCCGGGTCCAGACCGTGCAGAACGGGACGCTCGAGGAGATCCTCGTCGGCCCCGCGCGCGAGAACGACGGCACCTTCAACCTGTTCGGCGGCCTGCGGACGTCGATGGCGACCTGCGGCTACCAGGACCTCGCGGAGTTCAACCGCGCGGAGCTGATGGTCGCGCCCGCCCTGCAGACGGAGGGCAAGCACCTCCAGTCGGCGCAGGGGATCGGGATGGGCGCACGCGGCTCGTCCGCGCCGGCGCCGCGCGACGAGCACGCGAACGGCTCGCACGCGGAGGAGCCCGCGCCGGTGCTCTCGGGCACGCCCGCACCCTCGCCGCCAACCATGGCGACCGCTGCGAACTGCTGAGGTGGACTCCGCGATCGTCACCGCCAGCAACGCGGCACCGGAGGTCGTCGACGAGAGCGTCACCGACGTCGAGGCGCCGCAGGCGGTCGACGAGGTCGTCGTCCTCGACTACGGCGGGCAGTACTCGCAGCTCATCGCCCGGCGCGTCCGCGAGTGCGGCGTGTTCAGCGAGCTGCTGCCGCACCACGTCGGCGCGGAGGAGGTCCGCCGCCGCAACCCGAAGGGGCTGATCCTCTCCGGCGGCCCGGCGTCGGT
>DASZDF010000130.1:0-15607 GCA_035942275.1 Solirubrobacteraceae bacterium
GCGGCGGCGAACAGCGGCGCCGTGAGCGACCAGCGACCCTGCACCGGGGCCTGGGCGCCGGGCCGGCGGGAGCCGAAGCGGCGGCGCGTCGCGCGCTGCCCGGAGGGGCGCGAGCGGGCGAGCGTCAGCTTCGGGGCGCGCAGCGGCGCGAAGGCGTCGTTGGTCACCTCGCCCGCCCAGACGAGGTCCCAGAGCGCCTCCTGCAGCACCTCGGGCGCGAGGTCGAGGTCGGCGAGGAAGTCGGTGAAGAACGACGGCGCCTGCGCGAGCCGCGTCCGCACGAGCTCGTGTTCGGCGCTTGTTAGCGTGCCTGGCACCTTCGTGCCGGGAGGCCCCAGGAGTGCGGCGTCTTCGCGGAAGTACAGCGCCACGCGACCCGAGTTGCGGCCCAGGGCGCCGGCGCCGACCCAGACCGCCTCCCCAGCGGCGCAGAGCTGGTCGAGCCACGTCGTGGAGTACGCGCCGATGCGCCGCGGCAGCACGTCGCGCTCCCACACGTCGGCCGGCAGCGCCAGGCCCTGGAGCGGCACCAGCGCCTCGCGGAGCCGGTCGACGCCCGCGCCCGTCGCCGGGTGGCGGTCGACGCCCTGCCACGACGGCAGGAACGCGGCGAGTCGCCGCTGGTCGACGGCCTCGACCTCCTTGCGCAGCACCGCGAGCGACGCCCGGCGCAGCCGCCGCAGGACCTCCGGGTCGCACCACTCGCGCTCGGTGCCGCCCGGCCGCAGCTCCCCGCGCACGAGCTCGCCGGCGCGCTCGAGCGAGCGCAGGGCGGCCGTGACGTCGACCTTGTAGCGCTCGCGCAGCTCGGCGGTCGTGAACGGGCCGTGCGTGCGCGCCCAGCGCCCGCAGACCTTCTCGAGCGCGTCGGCGACGTCGGCGGTGAACGCCTCGGGCAGCCCACCCGGCGGCACCGCGCCCAGCGCGTCGCGGTAGAGCCCCGCGTCGTCGGCCGCGATCCAGCGCTCCTCGCCGCCGATGCGCAGCCGCACGGCGCGGCGCTCGTCGGCGAGCTGGAGCAGCATCGTCTCGGCGTCGAGGCCGGCGAGCACGCGCTCGGCGACCTCCTCGAGGCGCAGGTCGCCGACCCGCCGCAGCACGTCGTGGAGCGCGTCGCGGGTCTCGGCCCGCGTGCGCGGCGAGCGGTGCTGGAGGTCGTCCTCGACCTGCTGGAGCGCGCCGGGGTCGATGAGGTCGCGCAGCTCCTCCTGGCCGAGCAGCTCGCGCAGCAGGTCGCGGTCGAGGGAGAGCGCCGCCGCTCGGCGCTCGGCGTTCGGCGTGTCGCCCTCGTACATGTACGTCGCGACGTAGTCGAACAGCAGGGACGACGCGAACGGCGACGCGGTCGGCGTCTCGACCTCGACGACCGACAGCTCGCGCCGGTGCAGCGCCCGCAGCAGCTCCTGGAGCCCGGGCAGGTCGAGGACGTCGCGCAGGCACTCGCGGTACGTCTCGAGGATGACCGGGAAGTCGCCGTAGCGCTTGGCGACCTCGAGCAGCGTCTGCGCCTTGAGGCGCTGCTGCCACAGCGGCGTGCGCTTGCCGGGGTACGCCCGCGGGATCAGCAGCGAGCGCGACGCGTTCTCGCGGAAGCGCGCGCCGAACAGCGCGCTGCCCGACAGCTCGGCGACGACCATGTCCTCCAGCTCGTCGGGGTCGACGAGCATGAGGTCGGCGCCGGGCGGCTCGTCGGCGTCGGGCAGGTGGACGATGATCCCGTCGTCGGACCAGATGGCGTCGGACTCGAGCCCCAGCTCGTCGCGGATCCGCGCGCTGAGCGCGAGCGCCCACGCCGCGTGGACGCGCCCGCCGTACGGCGAGAGCACGCAGACGCGCCAGTCGCCGATCTCGTCGCGGAAGCGCTCGACGACGATCGTGCGGTCGCTGGGGACGACGCGCGTGGCGGTCTGCTGCTCGCGCAGGTAGTCGACGAGGTTCTTCGCCGCGAGCGGGTCGAGGTCGTAGTCGGCCTCGAGCACCGCGGGATCCTGGTCGACGGCCCAGCGGCTGAACGCGCCGATCTCGCGCCCGAGCTCCTTCGGCCGGCCCATGCTGTCGCCCCGCCAGAACGGGACCGCTCCCGGCGCGCCCGGCGCCGGCGTGACGACGACGCGGTCGCGGCCGATCTCCTCGATCCGCCACGTCGACGCGCCGAGCAGGAACGTCTGCCCGGGCCGCGCCTCGTAGACCATCTCCTCGTCGAGCTCGCCGACCTTCCGCCCGTCGGGGAGCGTGACCATGAAGAGGCCGCGGTCGGGGATCGTCCCGGCGTTCGTGACCGCGAGCTGCCGCGCGCCCTGCCGCGAGCGGATCGTGCCGCCGACGCGGTCCCACACGATGCGCGGGCGCAGGTCGCCGAACTCGCGCGACGGATAGCGGCCGTCGAGCATGTCGAGGACGTTCTCGAGCAGCGGCCGCGGGAGCTCGGCGTAGGAGTACGTGCGGGTGACGAGCGCGAAGAGCTCGTCGACGGAGACCGGCTCCGGCTCGGCGGCGGCGGCGATCGCGACGACCTGCTGGGCGAGGACGTCGAGCGCGTTGCGCGGGACGACGGTCGGCTCGATCCTGCCCTCGCGCATGAGCCGCGTGACGACCGCGCACTCGAGCAGGTCGGCGCGGAACTTCGGGAAGATCCGCCCCTTCGACGTGTCGCCGACGCCGTGCCCGGCGCGGCCGATGCGCTGGAGGCCGCGCGCGACCGACTTGGGCGACTCGACCTGGAGCACGAGGTCGACCGCGCCCATGTCGATGCCGAGCTCGAGCGAGGACGTGGCGACGAGGCACGGCAGCTCGCCGGCCTTGAGCATCTCCTCGACGACGAGGCGCTCCTCGCGGGCGAGCGAGCCATGGTGCGAGCGGGCGACGTCGACCGGCGGCCCCTCGACGTCCTCGTTCGCCAGCTCGTTGAGGCGCAGCGCGAGCCGCTCCGCCGTGCGGCGGTTGTTCACGAAGACGATCGTCGAGCGGTGCTCCTTGACGAGCTCGAGGAGCTGCGGGTAGATCGCCGGCCAGATGGAGCGGCGGGTCGCCTCGCCGCCGGCGAGCGGGTCGATCTCGACCCCGGCGTCCGGCTCGACCATCGACTCGACCGGCACCTGGATCTTCAGGTCGAGCGGCTTGCGGATCCCCGCGTCGACGATCTTCACGGTCCGGCGCGGCCCGACGAGGAAGCGCCCGACCTCCTCGAGCGGGTTCTGCGTCGCGCTCAGCCCGATCCGCTGCGGCTCGTGCTCCGACAGCTCGGTCAGGCGCTCCAGCGTCAGCGCGAGGTGCGCGCCGCGCTTCGTGCCCGCGACGGCGTGGATCTCGTCGACGATGACCGCCTCGACGCCGGTGAGCATCTCCTTCGCCTGCGACGTGAGGATGAGGTAGAGCGACTCCGGGGTCGTGATGAGGATGTCCGGCGGGTTGCGCCGCATGTCGGCGCGCTCCTTCTGCGGCGTGTCGCCGGTGCGGAGCCCGACCCTCAGGTCCGCGCCGATCCCCCTCAACGGAGCGCGCAGGTTTCGCTCGACGTCGTAGGAGAGGGCCTTCAGCGGCGAGACGTAGACCAGCCGCGTGCGTCCGGTCGACGGCTCGCGGCCGAGCTTGTCGAGGCCCCAGAGGAACGCGGCGAGCGTCTTGCCGGAGCCGGTCGGAGCGGAGATCAGGACGTGCTCGCCGCCCGCGATGGCCGGCCACGCCTGCTCCTGGGCCGGCGTCGGCCGCTCGAACGCCGCCGCGAACCAGTCGCGGACGCGAGGGCTGAAGGCGGAGAGCGGCATGACCCCAGGGTACGCGCGTCAGTAGCCGCCCCACCCCTTGCGCTTGAGGTACTGGATCCTCCGCCACCAGCGCGTCTGCTCCGCGAGGATGGCGGTCTGGGCGTCCCGCCCGGCGCCCGGGCACGGGTCGTCCGGCCGGCGTGCGCTCGCCGAGCAGGCGGCGAACGCCTCGAGCCCCGCGGCGCGCCGGCGAAGCGCATCGGCTCCCGCGTCGGCGTTGACGACCGCGGCCGCGAGCAGCGGCACCGCGACCGCGGCCACCACCGCGTGCCGCAGCCTCGGCGTGAGGACGAGCGGCCCGACGCGCGGCGCGCGGGCCACCAGGTAGACGAGCACGGTCGTCGCGAGCGCGAAGAGCGCGCCCATCGCGTTGTAGCGGCTGGGCACGACCACCTCCTCCGTCACGCGCGAGACCGCCGTGATGACCGCCGCGCCGAGCACGTACAGCCCGAGCGCGAGCCACACCGACGCGCGCTGGAGGAGGAGCGAGTCGCGGCGGTGACGGACGACGTACGCGGCCGCGGCCGCGAAGGCCGCCAGCATCGCGACCGCCACGAGCTTGCGCGTGGCGTCGCTGTTGCCGAGCGTCCCGCCGAGGTAGAGCAGCACGAACTCGACCGTCTGCCCCGGGAGATCGAGGAAGCGGTCCTTCGCCCCGAGCGGTTCTGGGTCGTGCCAGTCGTAGAAGTGCAGCGCGTACGCCGCGACCCCCGCCGCCGTCCAGGCCCGCCACGGGCGCCCGCGCAGCACGAGGATCGCCAGCCCGACCGGCCAGACGAGCAGTCCCTGCCCGAGCGAGAACGTCGCGACGAACCCCGCGCCGGCCGCCAGGGCGAGCGCGCGGCGCGGCCACCGGTCGATCGTGAACGCGAGCGCGTAGAAGGCGCCGATCGCGGCGAGGTTCGAGAGGAACCACTCGAGCTGCCATCCCCACAGCCAGTTCTCCGACTGCACCGGGGAGAAGACCAGCAGCGACGCGATCACGGCGGCGACGAGGAACGGCGTCCGGTCGAGCGTCCGGCGCAGGGCGACGAGCACGAGGCCGAACGTCGCCACCACGACGCCGAAATTGCGGTACATCTCGACGCGCAGGTCCCAGCTCGTCAGCGGCGCCATGAGGAAGTCGGCGGCGCGGGGGAAGACCGGCACGTGCTCGTGGTGCTGGCGGAGGAGGTCGCCGAGCGACAGCGTCCCGGCGTCGCTCTCGATGAACAGCGGCACGAGCGCCCAGTCGTCCGAGACCGGGACGTTCACGCCGTGCCGGGCGATCAGCCACAGCGTGAGGAGCGGCGTCGCGGCCAGCGCCGCGACCCACGGGATCAGGAGGCGGCCCGGCGGCATGGCGGCCAGGGTACGCGTGGGACACGGGGCGCGCGGGACGCCATGAACTAGGCTGCGCCGCCGCATGACCGCCGCGCCCCTCCTGGACGTCGTCATCGTCTCGTCGACCGGCGCGCGCGAGGTGCTCCGGGCGTGCCTGCTCTCCCTGCGCGACCACCCGCTGACGATCGGCGACATGCGCGTGCACCTCGTCGACAACGCCAGCACCGACGGCACGCCGGAGATGGTGCGCGAGGAGTTCGGAGAGGTCGTCCTCCACGCGCTCGACTGGAACTCCGGCTTCTGCGTCGCCAACAACGTCGTCCTGCGCGACACGCGCGCGGACTTCGTCCTCGTCCTCAACCCCGACACGGAGGTCTACGCCCGGGCCCTCGACCACATGGTCGAGCTGATGCGCGCACGGCCGGACATCGGGATGTCGAGCTGCCGCCTCGAGCAGGCCGACGGCACCCTCGACCACGCCGCGAAGCGCTCGTTCCCGACGCCGCTGGGCGCCCTCTCGCACTTCGCGGGGGTGGGCCGGCGGCGCAACGCGCCGAGGTGGCTCGCGCAGTACCGCGCCCCTGACCTCGGCGAGTACGACGCCGGCGAGGTCGACGCGGTCAACGGGGCGTTCATGCTCGTCCGGCAGGAGGCGCTGCGCGACGTCGGTCTCCTCGACGAGGGCTACTGGCTCTACATGGACGACCTCGACTGGTGCTTCCGCTTCCATCAGAAGGGCTGGAAGGTCTGGTACGACGGGTCGGTCTCGATCCTCCACATCAAGGGCGGGACCACGAAGCGCAAGCGCCACCTCGGCCTGCGCCACAACGTCGCGTTCCATCGCTCGATGGGCCGCTTCTACCGCAAGTTCTACGCGGGCCGGAACCCGGCGCTCGACACGGCGGTCTACGCGGCGATCCTGGGCAAGCTCGGCATCAGCGTCACGCGCAGCGCGATCGCGCGCCGCAGCGTCGTCTAGAAGGCGCCGCGGCCCGACAGGACCGTCGGGAGCGTGAGGAGCAGGATCCGCAGGTCGCGGCCGAGGGAGAGGTTCTCGATGTATTCGCGCTCGATCGCGAGGCGCTCGTCGAAGTTCAGGTCGCCGCGGCCGAAGACCTGCATCGGCCCGGTCATCCCCGGCGTCGCCTCGAGCCGGAACCGGTGCTCGGGGCGGTAGCGCTCGACCATCCGCAGCTCCTCGGGGCGCGGGCCCACGAGGCTCATGTCGCCGCGCAGCACGTTGATCAGCTGCGGCAGCTCGTCGAGCGACCAGCGGCGCAAGAAGCGGCCCACGCGCGTGATGCGGGGGTCGTCCCGGAGCTTGAACATCGGGTCGGCGAGCGCGTCCATGCGGATGACGTCGTGCAGCCGGTCGTGCGCGTCGCAGACCATCGTGCGGAACTTGATCATCCGGAACGGCTCGCCGTGCAGGCCCGCCCGCTCCTGCCGGAAGAACACCGGGCCGCGGCTGTCGAGCCGGATGGCGATCGCGACGAGGATGGACACGGGGGCGGTGAGGAGCAGCGCGATCGAGGCGATGGCGACGTCGAAGCAGCGCTTCAGGGTCATCGTCGAGACCGAGGTGTCCCACGTGTGGTACTCGACGAGCGGCAACTCGGCGACGTGCGTGAGCCGCACGGCGGTCCCGAACATGCCGCGCAGCGGCGGAACGACGCTCAGCTTGATGCGGTTGGCGCGGCAGAGCCGCATGACGTCGGCCAGCAGCGTCTCGTTGACGTCCTGCGTGCAGACGATGACGCGCGCCGGCGGCGCGCCGCCGCAGGCGTCGCGGACCCGGGCCTCGGCCGCCTCGGGGCTCGCGCCGGCGAGGTCGTCGGCGTCGAGCTGCCCCGCGACGGCGAGGTGCATGTCCCCGAACAGCTCGAGCTTGCGGCGCGTCGCCTGCTCGAGAGGGCCGCTGCCGACGAGCACGGCGCGCGCCGGCTCGGTCCACACGCGCCAGAGCACGCGCGCGAGCCCCCGGAGCAGCGCGGCCATGACCGTGACGGCGAGCCACAGGCGGATCACGCCCGCGCTGTCGGGGGCGCCCGCCGGCGTGACGGCCAGCAGGCCCATGCCGACCGCGGTGCTCACGGTGCTCCAGGTCAGGATCGAGCCGAGCTCGTCGACGGTGAGGTGCCGCAGCGCCCGGTGATCGCGGTCGTAGAGGCCGTGCAGCTTCGCGAGCAGCAGCCACACCGGCAGCAGCGCGATGGCCCAGAAGGCCTCGGCGACGCTCAGCGGCCCCATCTCGGCCACGAACGCGCCGCCCAGGACCGCGCCGGCGTCGGCGCACGCGAGCATCCGGCGGCGGAGCGCGTCGCGCGCCAGGTGGCGCGGCGCGTCCCGGTAGAACCACCCCGTGCGCGGCTGCTCGCGATGGGCGGCCGCACGCGCATGCGTCTCGGGGCTGTGCTCCGTTGTTGACGAGGCCAAGTGGGGGTCCATCTCCTCCCTCGCCCGCTGCTAACGCGCGAGGCGCGCAAGCGTAGCGGTCCTTGTCGTCCCCGGCGAGGAACGCCCCTTAGTGGTCGACGGCAGGCGCTCTCATCCGCCCTCGGGTCTACGTAGGACCGGTGACCGCGGGTTCAGTCGCCGTGCCTCGCGCAGGGCTCGGACCGCGGCGGGGACGTCGCCGGCGCTCGTCGCGAGCCGTGCGTCGACGAGCCGCAGCCGCCAGTCGGCGGGGTCGCGCTCGATCGCCTCGGCGGCGTGGCGGCGCGCCCCGGGCAGGTCTGCGAGCTGCTCGCGCACGAGCGCGAGCTGCAGATGCGGCGACGCCGCCCACGGCTGGATAGCCCGCGCGGAGGCCGCCCGCTCCTCGGCTTCGCGCAGATCGCCCTGCGCGACCGCGTCCTGACTCGAGCGGAGCTCGTTCGCGACGAGCATGGGGATCGCCTGCGCGAGCATCGCCGCCCACGCCACCAGCACCACCACGGCCCGCGGCCCGAACCGCAACGGGCGGCCGCGCAGGTCCCGCACGCCGCGGGCGGTCGACGGCCCTACGAGCAGGGCGAGGCTCACGACCCCGATCGCGGCGACGGCCGGGATCTGCCAGGCCCAGTCGATCTGCATGCCCACGACGAAGGCGACGCCGACCGCGAGCAGCGCGGCGACCGCCGACCGCTCCTCGTCGGGCCGGCCGCGCAATCGGCGGGACCCCTCGACGAGGCCGGCGGCGAACGCCCCCGCGAGCAGGAGCGCTCCGATCAGGCCGAGCTCGCCGAGCGTCTCGAGCCAGAGGGAATGCGCGTTGCGCACGAACCAGTCGAGCGTGCCGTGCTCTGCCCACCAGGCCTCGAACGTGCCCGCCCCCTGGCCGGCGACGGGGTTCTCGGCGAACTGGTCGGTCGCCGCGTCCCAGAACTGCCAGCGGCCGCTGCCCGCGCTGCTCGAGAGGTGCTCGTCGACCACGTCCGTCGGCGCGGCCTTCGGCGGCTCCTTGAACGTCCGGAAGCGCTCCGCCGGGTCGGCGGCGACGAGGAGGGCGAGGCCGGCGATCGCGGCCGCCGCCGCGACGGTCGCCGCCACGGGCCGGGAGAGCCGCAGCCGGGCGGGCGCGACGGCCGCGAGCAGCCCGTGGACGACGGCAGTCGTCAGGCAGACGAGCGCCGAGATCGCGGCGACCCCCGGGCCCTCGTCCCGCGCGGCCTCGGCGCCGGGGAGGCCGTCGACCAGCGCGGGATGCGAGCGCATGACCGCGACGAGGACCGCCGCGCCGGCGGCCGCGACGAGCAACGCCTGGAGCACGGCCAGCCGCCGCGCGGTCAGCGTGAGGAAGAGGAGCGTGCCGATGACCGCGACGCCGCTCCCGCCGCGCGACGAGGTCAGGTACACCGCGGCGGCGAGGGCCGGCAGCGGCGCGACGGCGAGCCCCCGGACGACGGCGGACCCGTGCGAGGCCGCGAGCCGCAGCAGCAGCGGCACGCCCAGCCCCAGGATGATCGCAAGGCCGTTCCAGTAGCCCAGCGGGTAGCTGAGGCGCGTCGACGCGGAGGGCAGCAGCCGCGGGATGTCGCCCTCCGGGAACACGCCGGGCAGCAGGCGCTGCCCGAGCGCGAGCGCGGCGACGACGCCGATCGCGACGGCCAGCCCGTCCGCCCAGCGGGTCGCGTCGCCGCGCCGGGTCGCGAGCACCGGCAGGGCGAACAGCGCGGCGTAGAGGGCGACGCGGTCGAACTCGCCGAACGCGCGCTCCGCCCCGGGCGCCCAGAGCGCGGACAGCCCGGTGAACGCGGCGAAGGCGAGCAGCAGCCCGCCGCAGACGAGCGCGCCGCGCTGCGGGCGCTCGCGCGGCCAGAGCCCGAACGCGACCGCCAGCAAGGTCGCCCACAGGACGAGGATGGCCGCTACGCTGCGCGTGGTGACGTGCGCTGCACCATCGTCCAGCGAGAGCGCGACCGCCCCTGCGGCGACGACGAGCGTCGCCACGCGCCCTCGGCTCAGCCACCCCGGACCCGCCGTCGGCGTCGTTGGGAGGGCCCTCAAGGGTCGTGCCGGCGTCGTCGCGTTCATCTCGTTGCTGGTGCTTCCGACTCCGGCGCTGGGCCAGGATGCGGTCGAGTCTCCGAGCCCGTCCGTGGACCAGTACCGCGAGAGCGTACCGACGGCGAAGGGCCCCCGGCCCTCCGCGTACGGCCCCAGGTCGGAGCGCTCGAAGCTTCCGGCGGACGTGCGGCGGCGCGTCCGCGAGCAGGCGGCGGCGGACGCCGAGGCGCTCGAGGCCATCGCGACCGATCCGGCGCTCGGCGCGCCGGCCGAGCCGCGCGACGGCGACGGCGAGTCCGGCTACACGCCCTACGGCCCCGGCGCCCGCGCGCCGGCGGACACCGACCGCTCTGCCATCCCGTCGGCCGTCGGCGCGGTCGGCGACGGCTCCGGCGCCGGGGTGCTCCTGCTGGTCGGCCTGATCGGCACCGCCGCGGTCATCGGGGGGGTCGCGGTCTCGCGGCGTCGCTCCGGCGTGGCCTAGGCGTTCTCGTCGCGGCGCGGCGGGAGCAGGGCGAGGGCCGCGAGCCAGGCGCAGAGCAGGATCGCCGGCGTCGCCACGGCGAGGGTCGTCGGATCGGGTCGTGCCGGATACGGCCCGGGGAGGGAGTTCATGAACTCGTCGAGCGGCCGGTCGATGCGCTCGACCGATCTCCGCCCGCGCGGCGCGACCTGCGGGAGCGGGCTCTGGACGAGCTGGTTCACGCGGGCGACCAGCAGCCGGTGCTCGCGCAGCTCGCGGCGATTCAGCGTCCGGACGCGAACCCGCGCCAGCCGGTTCGCGGCGATCGCCGACGCCGAGGCCAGATGTCTGCGGGAGGCCTCGCGCAGCTCCTCCGCGGCCAGGTCGAGGATCCGCTCCGCGAGCGCCGGGCTGTGCGCCCGGACCTGCACGATCGAGCCGCGCCCCGCGGGGTCGTCAGTCAGCGTGACGTCCACGGCGTTGAGCCGGCCGCGCACGCCGGCGGCCGCGGCGATCCGCGTCCCGATGCGGGGATCCGCACCGAGCTGGTTGAGGAAGTGGGCGTCGGGCCGCGGCGGGAACGGGCGCACGGGCGTCGCGACCATGAGCGTCTGCGCCTCGAAGCTCGCCTCTCGCGGCACCGTGAGCGCGAGCGTCGCGGACGTGAGCGCGATGCACCCGGCGAGCCATGCGGCCCGCCGACGGCCGCGCTCGGCGCGCACGAGGGCCATCGCGCGGCGGACGCGGGACCTCACTCGCCGATCCTCAGCTCGTCCGACCACGCCGCCGCGATCGCCAGCCCGAGCAGGGTCCACGCTACGACCTTGCCCGGCTGCTCGATCGTCTCGCCCGTGCCCATGAACGCCATGAAGCAGGCGAGGCCGGACAGCGCCGCGACTCCGACGCCCCGCGTCGAGGCGGGTGCGCTCTTCAACCGCCGGGCTATGAGGAAGGTGCCCCAGAGCAGCGCCCCGAGGAACAGCACCAGACCGGGAAAGCCCTGCTCGAGGAGGATCTTGAGGTACGAGCTGTCGGTGGTGACGGGCTCGCCGGTGCGCAGGCCGGACGCCCGGCCGATGGTTCCGAGCCCGCGGCCGAGCGGCTGCTCTCCGAGCGTGCTCAGCTCGCGCTCCCAGGTCTCGTAGCGCAGCTGCATCGACTCGTCGGCCCACGGTCGCGCGAGGCCCTCGAGCCGCTCGCCCAGCGCGGGGGCCGCGAAGCTCGCGGCTACGGCACCCGCGGCGAGAACCGCGACCGCTCCGGTCATCGTCCTGACGACCGCGAGCCGCCGGTGCCCGTGCAGGCCGGTGGTCAGGACGAACACGCATGCGAAGACGAGCCCGATGACGGTCGCGGCCAGCGGCGTGCGGCCGTAGCTCACGACCACCGCGCCGAGCGCGAAGGCGCCCGTGGCCAGCCCGAGGACGCGCTGCTGCGGGAGGAGAGCGCCCAGCACGAGCGCGAAGACGGCGACGGGCGCCGCTGCGGAGGACAGGCCGACGGCGCCGGAGAACGTTCCGATCGCCCGGAAGACCCCTCCGTAGTGGGTCACCACGCCGCGCCCCACCGAGAACGCCTCCTCGGCGGGGTGAGCGCCGATGATGCCGCGGACGGTTGCGTAGGCCATGACCAGCAGGAGGCCGGTCAGGAGCCCGCGGAGGAGCCCGTCCAGGCGTCTGACGCGCATGACGGCGACGCACGTGGCCGGGATGAGCAGGAGGTAGGCCTGGGTCAGGCGCAGGCTCTCGAGCGCGTCCTGCAGCGACGGCGACGTGAGTACCTGCACGCCGGAGAGCAGCAGCCAGGCGACGCCGAGCGCCAGCACGGCGCGCTCCGGGCGCGACAGCCCGCCGACCATCCCGCGCCACTCGGCGGGCCGGACGCGGACCAGCACGGCGAGCATCGCGCCGAAGAGCGCGGCGTCGATAAGGGCGGCGCCCACGGGCAGCGGCCCTGCGCCCAACGGCATGCCGGTGTTCGTGAGCAGCACCTTCACGGTGCCCTCGCACATGAACAGGACGACCGCGGCGACGAGCGCGCCGGTCGGATGCCGCACCGCCGCGACGAGGATCGTGGCGACGATGAGGCTCACGAGCGTGAACGCGGGCCAGGCGGCGAGCGGCACGGCGAGCGTCAGCCCGGCCAGGGCCCCTGCCGCCACGACGCCGGCCGCGCGCAGCAAGCCGAGCGGCCTGACCGCGCGGCGGGCGGCGAAGGTCTCCATGCTCATGCGTCGCCCAAGATAGCCTCGGCCCCGCCGGCTTCCATCCGGATCGTCGCCGGCCGCCGCGACGAGGTCAGCGCGTGCCGAGCGCGACGCCGATCGCCTCGTGGAAGCCCTCGAGCTGCCGCTCGACCGTGTACGAGGAGCGCACGCGGTCGCGGCCGGTTCGCACGATCTGCTCGGCGAACGTCCGGTCGTCGACGAGCCGGCGGACGGCGTCCGCGAGCGCGTCGGGATCGTCCGGCGGCACGAGCAGCGCGTCGCGGCCGTCGCGGAGCAGCTCCGGGATCGCGCCGGCCGTGGTGGAGACCACCGGGATACCGGCGGCGAGCGCCTCCATCGCGGCTCGCCCGAACGTCTCCGCGAACCGGGCCGGGTTGACGAACACGTCGCAGGCCGCGAAGACGTCCCCGGGCCGGGCGAACCCGCAGAAGTGAACCGCGTCGTCGACGCCCAGCTCCGCGGCGAGCGCGCGCAGCTCCCGGCCGAACGCCTCGTCGACGCTCCGCGGGTGCGGCGTCCCCGCGACGATCAGCCGAGCGCCGGGGTGCGTGCGCCTGAGCTGCGCCAGGGCCCGGATCGCCACGTCCTGCGCACGTCCGCGCGTGATGTTCCCCATGGTGGCCAGGCGCGGGCCGCTGTCGGGGATCCCGTGGCGCTCCGCGAACGCCCGCGCGTCGCCCGGCCCCGCTGCGTCGATCGACGGGTGGACGACGACGGACGGCGTGCGCGAGCGCAGGCCGTCGGCCACGGTTCGCGACGGTGAGACGGTCACGTCGGCGAGTCCGGCGTTCAGGGCCGCGATCGCTCGCCACACCGGCTCGCGCAGCACGTCCGCCGCGTCGCCCAGCCGGTAGAGCTCGGTCGTGTAGACGATCACCGGGACGCGCTCCAGCCGGGCCGCGAACGTGAGGGCGGGGAGCGTCCGGGTCGCGATGATCGCGAGGTCGGCGCGGTGCCGGCGCAGGAGGCCGCGGAAGCGCCGGATGTCGCGGCGTAGCCGCAGGGGGAGCGACAGCGCCCGCCCGAGCGTCCGCGGGAGCATGAGCGGCTCGTGGGCGGTCACGACGACCTTGCCGTAGGGGGCGAGCTCCTCCACGGCACGCCCGTGCTCGGGCAGCGCGATGATCACCTCGCCCTCCTCGGCGAGGCGGGCGAGGACGGGCGCGAGGGTGCGCAGCGGGCCGCTCGGCTCGCCGAGGTGGAAGGCGGCGACCGTGCGCCGCGGCTTGCCGTCGCTCAAGCCGCCGCCCCCGGCGTGCCGCCGACCTGCCACGCCCGACGCCGGCGCAACGCCGCCCGCATCCCGCGCCGCCGCTCAAGCTCGAGCGGCCGCCGCCGCGGCGCCCCCTGCTTCCGCAGGCTGCGCCAGTCGCGCGCTCCGGCGATCCGGCCGCGCAGCGGGGCGAGCGAGCGGTCCACGACCGCGACGTAGGAGACGTAGGCGAGGTCGTAGGCGAGCATCGCCGGCCCATGGCGCAGGAGCTGTCCGCGCGCCGCGTTGCGGGCCAGCAGCCGCACGCGGTTGCGGCCGACGTGGAAGTACTTGAAGTCCGATCCGTGGCCCGTGGTCGAGGAGTGGTGGTGCCACACGACCGCATCCGGCACGTACACCGCGCGCCACCCGGCCATGCGCGCGCGCCACGCGAGGTCGACGTCCTCGAGGTAGACGAAGATGTCGCTGTCCATGCCGCCGATGTCGTCGAGCATCGCCCGACGGTAGACGGCGGCCCCGCCGCAGGCACCGAAGACCTCCGCGGGCCGCGCCGCCTCGCCGTCGACCGGCTCCCCCACCAGGCGGTCGTACGCCACGCCCAGCACGTCGACGCCGATGCCCGCCGAGTTCACGAGCTCGGGTCGCGCCGCGAAGCGCATCTGCATCGCGATCGCGCCGACGTCGGGCGGCACGGGGCGCGAGAAGATCCGACGCAGCGCCTCGCGCTCGATCGTCGCGTCGTTGTTGAGCAGGACGATCCAGTCCGCCGAGCTGCGATCGACGCAGGCGTTGACCGCCGTGGAGAACCCGACGTTCGTGTCGTGGCAGATCAGCCGGGCCTCTGGGAACTCGCGCCTGACCAGCTCGCGGGACCCGTCGGAGGAGGCGTTGTCGAACACCACGATCTCGGTCTCGAGGCGCGTCTCCGCGAGCGCGATTCGCATAGATTCGAGCGCCGGCCGCAACAAGTCGGCCTTGTCGCGGTTGACGAGGATGGCGCTGATGTCCACGACCACATTGCATCGCATTCTGCGCGCGTCGGCAGTCGCGGCCGCCCTGGTGGCCGTCGGGCCGGCCGCGCCCGCCTCCGGGCGGCCGCTCCAGACCGCGCTCACCAACCCGACGGAGCCGGCCTTCGCCGAGGCCGATCCCGACGGCGCGCTCGCCGCGGCGCGGGGCGCGGGGTTCGACGTCATCCGCATCCCGATCGCGTGGAGCGGCGTCGCGCCCTACAACTCCCCTGACGCCGCGAACCCCGGCGATCAGTACTACCGCTGGGGCCCGACCGACGAGCGCATCCAGCGCACGCTCGCGGCGGGGATGGAGCCGCTGCTCAGCGTCTACTCGGCGCCCGTGTGGGGCCGGGTCCGCGGCCGGTCGCCCGACCCTGCGGCGTTCGCGACCTTCATGGGCGCGCTCGCCAGACGCTACAGCGGCGACTTCGAGGGGCGACCCCGCGTGCGGCTCTTCCAGCTGTGGAACGAGCCGAACCTGCACACCTACCTCGACCCGTCGGACGCGCCCGATCGCTATCGCGCCATGGTCACCGCGGCGTATCCGGCCATCAAGGCCGTCCACCCGGACAACTTCGTCGTGGCGGGCGGGACCGCGCCGTTCGCCGGCGAGAACGGCAAGTACGGCATGGGCCCGTTCCCCTTCATGAGGGCGATGCTGCGGGAGAAGACGCCGTTCGACGCCTGGGCGCACCACCCGTACACGAGCGGCAACCCGTCGCGCAAGGCCGTCAACGAGGGCGACGCGTCGATCGGCGACCTGCCCGAGCTCCGCCGGATCCTGCGCTCGACCGGCCATGGCGCGGCGCAGCTGTGGGTCACCGAGTTCTCGTACGACAGCGCGCCGCCGGACCCGTTCGCCGTCCCGGTGCACGAGCACGCCCGCTGGGTCTCCGAGTCCCTGTACCGGATGTGGGCGCAGGGCGTCACCCTCGTCACGTGGTTCCAGCTGCGCGACAACCCCCAGGGGACGTTCCACTGGGGCGCCACGTACCAGTCGGGGCTGTACTTCCGCACCACGGACAGGTACGCCGACGAGAAGGCGAAGCCCGCGCTGCGATCGATCCGCTTCCCGTTCGTCGCGCTCCCGTCCGGCTCCGCGGTGAAGCTCTGGGG
>DASZDF010000131.1:0-10041 GCA_035942275.1 Solirubrobacteraceae bacterium
AGGCCGCCCTCCTCGCCGCCCGCAACGGCAAGAAGGAGATCGGGCAGGTCGAGCTCGAGGAAGGCATCATGCGCGTCGTCGCCGGCCCGGAGAAGAAGACCCGGGTCATGGGCGAGAAGGAGCGCCTGATCACCGCCTACCACGAGATGGGTCACGCGATCGTGGGCCACTTCCTGGAGCACTCCGACCCGGTCCACAAGATCTCGATCATCTCCCGCGGCCAGGCGCTCGGGTACACGATCTCGATGCCGCAGGAGGACAAGTTCCTCACGACGCGGGCAGAGCTCAACGACACGATGGCGATGACGCTCGGCGGCCGCGCCGCGGGGAGATCGTCTTCAACGAGATCACCACCGGCGCGTCGAACGACATCGAGAAGATCACGGCCACCGCGAAGCAGATGGTCATGCGCTTCGGCATGAGCGACCGCCTCGGCCCGCGCGTGTTCGGCCACGACCACGGCCAGCCGTTCCTCGGCCGCGAGTTCTCCTCCGAGCCCGACTACTCCGACGAGCTCGCCCGCGAGATCGACGACGAGATCCGTCGCATCGTCGAGTCCGCGCACCAGCAGGCGAAGGACATCCTCAACGAGCACCGCGAGGAGCTCACGTACATCTCGGAGATCCTCGTCAAGCGCGAGACGATCGAGAAGGCGGAGTTCGAGGCGCTGCTCGCCGGCAAGTCCGAGGACGAGGTCTTCGGTCCGGAGGAGGCGGAGGCGCCCCCGGCCGACACCACCGCCCCCGAGCTTCCCGCCGGCGCCGAGCGCACCGGCGGCCCGCGGCCGCTCCCGCGGCCGGGTCTGGCCGGCGCGGAGTCGCGCGCCGTCGATCCTTCGGATCTCTAGGCGAGCAGTCTCCGCAGCGTCTCGGCGGCGCTGCCGTCCGTCACCTGGCGCCAGGTGAACCTCACCACTCGCCACCCGCCGCTCACGAGCACCGCGTCCCGCGCCCTGTCGGTCTCAAAGGCTCGGTGAGTGAGGTGGGTCTCGGCGCCGTCGGTCTCGACGATCAGCCGTTGCGCCCGCCAGACGAAGTCGACCTCGTAGCCCTCGATCGTCTGGTTCACGCCTGGCCGCGGGAGCGCTTCTCGCGCGACGAGCTCGAGGAATCGCTCCTCGAGCTCTGAGCGCGTCACTTCCGCTCCGTTCGCCTTGATGGCTTCCAGTGCGGCTTCGAGTCTGGGGGCTCCGCGCTTGTCGGTTGGGCTGGTGAGGGTGGTGGTGTCCAGGAGTCTCAGGTGCTCCGCTCTTGCGGTGAGGCGCTGTAGCCGGTGCTGGGTCTCGGTCGCTGCCAGGTCCTGCAGGGTGCGGGCGATCGTGGTGGTCGGGAGGCCGTCTTCTTGAGTGGTCGCCTCGAGGTTGGTGGTCCTGTGGACGCGGATGGCCTTCGTCGATCGTGCGCCTCCCTGGGTGGTCACGTCGAGCCTCCCGCTCGGCGTGGGGCAGAGGTCCCATGCGGCCGCGGCGCTCCTGTGGCTCAGCACGCTCCCGGGCACCGCGAGCACCGCGGCCCACAGGTGCCCGCGCGCGCCGATCCTTCGGTGGCCGACCGCGTAGACCCCGCGGTGGATGCGGTGCAAGAGCCCGCGTTTCACCCTCCGCCCGACAGCGTCGGCGCTGAGGCCGGCGGCCTGCAGCTGGGCCAGCGAGACGACGCCGTGCTGCCTCGTCGCGAGCTCCGCGAGTCCCGGTTCGTCGCGAGTGGTGAGAAAGCCGCGCATAGCGCGGGTTTCTCGCATGTCACTGAAGGGCGGCGGGGCGTTGCGTGTCTTCTGCATCATTTGTCTGTGCTTCACGTGACGAATGGCGACGGTGCCGTCGCGAAGTTGCGGGGCGTCGTCGACGGCGACCTCTTGCCGTGGCGCGACGTTCTGCATGACGGGCCGGTGCCCGCTCTCGCTCCGGCGGAGCTTCGGGTCGTTCGGGCTCGGCACCTCTCGCTGCGGGCCGACGTCGAGGCGGCGGTCGCGGACAAGTTCCTCGTCGACGCCGACCTGCGCGCGCTGACGCCGGCGCCGGTCACCGAGGCGGAGGCGGCTCAGGCGCGCGCGGCGTGGGAGGCGTTCACCGGCGACGACCCGCGCGCGTGGGCGGAGGTGAACGGCGAGGGCGCGCTCCGGTTCGTGCCGGCCGCGATGCGCCGCCTCGCCGAGGAGCTGCCGTGGACGACCGACGGCCTCACCCGCTCGCAGCGCCAGCTCCGCGCGGCGCACGGCGACTTCGCCCGCTCGCAGGCGACCGAGGAGGCCGCCTTCCTCGGCGACTCCCTCGCCGCGCTGCTCGTCGACGAGCCCTCGGAGTGGCTCGGCGGCGTGCGGACCGATGGCTGGCGGTGGGACCCCGCGCGCGAAGTAGCCTCGCCCGTGTGAACCCCGCGCCCCCGTTCCTCGTCATGGGCGTCGTGAACGTCACGCCCGACTCGTTCTCCGACGGCGGCGAGTACCTCGAGGCGGAGCGGGCGATCGCGCACGGGCGCGAGCTGCTCGCCGAGGGCGCCGACATCCTCGACGTGGGCGGCGAGTCGACGCGCCCGGGCGCGGAGCCGGTGAGCGCGGAGGAGGAGATCGCGCGCGTGGAGCCCGTCGTCGCGGCGCTCGCGGAGGACGGCGCGACGGTCTCGATCGACACGACGAAGGCGAAGGTGGCCCGGGCCGCGCTCGCCGCCGGCGCCACCTACGTCAACGACGTGAGCGCCCTGCGCTTCGACGCCGACCTCGCCGGCGTCGTCGCCGAGAGCGGCGCACGGTGCTGCCTCATGCACCTCGGCGGCGACAGCCCGCGGACGATGCAGGACGACCCGCGCTACGACGACGTCGTCAGCGAGGTGAAGGCCCACCTCGAGGAGCGGATCGCGTTCGCCACCGCGAACGGCATCGCCGAGGAACGCATCGACGTCGACCCCGGGATAGGCTTCGGCAAGAACCTCGAGCACAACCTCGAGCTGCTGCGCCGCCTCGACGAGATCGTCGCCCTCGGGCGCCCGGTCGTGGTCGGCACGAGTCGCAAGTCGTTCCTCGGGAGGCTGACCGGCCGGGAGGTCGGCGACCGCGTCGCGGGGACGGTCGCGACCAACGTCCTCGCGCTCGAGCGAGGGGCCCGGATCTTCCGCGTCCACGACGTCGCACCGACCCGCGATGCACTGCTGGTGGCGGCTGCTACGTTGCGCCGATGGCGGACCACGACGACCGCGACGACCTCCAGGACGACGACCTAGACCCGGACGACTCGCCGTACCAGACCGTCGTCACCATCGAGATCGCGGGGCTGTCGCTCTACACGCGTCTCGGGGTCACCGCGGCGGAGCGCGAGATCGGTCAGCGACTGCTCATCGATCTCACGCTGGAGGTCGGCGAGCCGGACGCGACGCTGACCGACATGGTCGAGGACACCGTCGACTACGGCGAGGTCTGCAACGTCGTCGCGCTGGTCGCCCAGCAGCGGACGTACCACACCCTCGAGCGCCTGAGCACGGCGATCGCCGACCGCCTGCTCGAGGACTTCGACGTCGAGGCGGTCTCGGTCAAGGCCACCAAGCCCGAGCCCCCGATCCCGCTGCCGGTCGAAGAGGTGTCGGTCACCGTCTGGCGCGAGCGCTAGCCGTGGGCACCGCGACGCGACGGCGGCTGACGGCGGCCGAGCGCCGCGAGGACCTGCTCACCGCCGCCATCGCCGAGTTCGGCGTCACCGGCTACCACGGCACGTCGACCGAGACGATCGCCGAGCGGGCCGGGATCTCGCAGCCGTACCTGTTCCGCCTGTACGGGACGAAGAAGGAGCTCTTCCTCGCGTGCGTCGACCGCTGCTTCGACCTGACGATCGACGTCTTCCGCAAGGCCGTCGCCGACCCGCCGGCCGACGCGGAGACCCCGCGTGCCGCGATGGGGCGGGCGTACATCGAGAACCTCGGCAACCGCGACCTCGTCCTCTTCCAGCACCAGACCTACGCGGCCGCCGACGACCCCGACGTCCGGGCGCTCGCCCGCCGCCGCTTCGAGGAGCTGGTGAGCGTCGCGGCGGAGCTCGCGGGCTTCGACGAGGAGGAGCGCGTGCGCTTCACGGCGCAGGGGATGCTGCTGAACGTCATCGCGGCCCTCGGGCTCCCGGCCGAGGAGTGGGTGTTCCTCTCCGCGGATTCCTAGGCCTCGGCTCGAACGTCGGCGACCGGCGCGCGAACCTCCAGGCCGCGGTCGACGCGCTGCCGGTGCACGGCGTCCGCGTCAGGCGCTCGTCGTCGACCTACGACACCGACCCGGTAGGGGACATCCTCGACCAGCCGTCGTTCCTGAACGCCGCGCTGGAGGTGGAGACGGAGCTCGGGCCGGAGGCGTTGCTCGACGTGTGCAAGGAGGTCGAACGGGAACTGGGGCGGCGGGAGGGACCGCGGCACGGCCCCCGGCCGATCGACGTCGACGTCCTCCTCCTCGGCGACCTCGAGCACCGCTCCGACCGCCTCACGCTCCCGCACGAGCAGGTGCTGCAACGGCGCTTCGTCCTGATCCCGCTGCTCGAGCTCGACTTCGCGTTGACGACGCCCGACGGCCGGAGGCTGAGCGACGCGCTGGCGGCGCTGCCGCTCGACGAGGGCGTCCGCCGGGAGGGCCCTCAGCTCAGCGTCCCGGGCGGGATCGAGCCCGGGTAGTCCGGGAACCAGCGGCGCGGCAGGGCGCCCGCCGGCGACCCCGAGATCAACGGAGCAACGTCCCCGATCGTCGACAAGAGCGCGAGAGACGAGCCGATCTGGAGATCGGCGGCGTTCGGGGTCTCGCCGCCCACGACCCCCTCGTCGATCCAGCCCGAGACGCGCGACAAGAGCGACGGGAGGTTCGCCACGTCGGCCTCCACGGCCGAAGCGGACACCCCGTTCAGCCGCCACTCGACCACCGACGTCACCGGCCCGCTCAACCGCGCCGCCCACGCCGGCACGGGCAGCTTCGAGTTCGCCAGGAACGACGGCAGGGCGTCCGGGCGCTTGCGCAGCGAGTACCAGATCAGCCGCCGCGCGACCGACTGGAGCACCTCGTCGCCCCACGCCTCGGCCTCCTCCACCGCCGCGCGCGCCGCGGGCTCCGAAGGCCACAGCGCGGGCTCGGGCCGGCGCTCCTCGAGCCAGCGCATGATCTCCCGCGACCCGCTCACCTTCTCGCCGTCCGCACGCATCGACGGGACCGTCCGCCGGCCGAACCGCAGCCGCTGGTGCGCGGCGTGCACGCCGGGCGGCAGCTCGGTGACCTTGTAGTCGAAGCCCTTCATCCGCAGGGCCGACTCGGCCGCGGCGCAGGGGTGCGAGGCGGGCACGACGTAGAGGCGAAGGGTCATGAGGTGGAATGATCGCGCGCCGTGCTGCTCGCCGTCGACGTCGGGAACACCCAGACCCACTTCGGGGCCTTCAAGGGCGCCGAGCTCGTGGAGCACTGGCGCTTCGCCACCGTGCGCACCTCGACCGCCGACGAGCTCGGCGCCGCGCTGCGCAACCTGCTCGAGCTGCGGCGGCTGGAGTTCGCCAACCTCGACGCGTCCATCGTCTCGTCCACCGTCCCCCAGCTCGAGCCCGAGTGGCTCCAGATGGCCGACCGCTACCTAGAACACGAGATGCTCGCCGTGGGGCCGGGCGTCAAGACCGGGATGGCGATCCGCTACGACAACCCCCGCGAGATCGGCGCCGACCGGCTCGTCAACTCGGTGGCGATCCGCGAGCGCTTCGGCGGCCCCGCGATCTGCGTGGACTTCGGCACCGCCGTGAACTTCGACGTCATCTCCGGGGCGGGCGAGTACATCGGCGGCGTCCTCGTGCCGGGCGTCGAGATCTCGCTCGAGGCGCTGACCGAGCGCGGCGCGAAGCTGCCGAAGATCGACCTCGCCGCGCCCAAGGGCGTCGTCGGCAAGACGACCATCGAGGCGATCCGCTCCGGCGTCATCTACGGCTATGCCGGCGCGGTCGACGCGATCGTGCGCCGCCTCAAGCGCGAGGAGCTCGGCGACGAGTGCGACGTGATCGCGACCGGCGGCCTCGCGCGGCACATCGTCCCCTTCTCGGAAGAGATCGACGAGATCGACGACCTCCTCACCCTCACCGGCCTGCGCCTCATCCACGAGAAGAACGAGCACTAACCTCAACCGGGTGCAGCTCACGGACCCGTGGACGCTCGGCGGCGTCGAGATCCCGAACCGCGTCGTGCTCGCGCCGCTCGCGGGCATCGGCAACTGGTTCGTGCGCCTGCAGGCCAAGCGCTACGGCGCCGGCCTCGTCGTCTCGGAGATGGTGTCGAGCTTCGGCATCCACCACCGCAACGACAAGACCATCGGCGAGATGCTGCGCACGGTCCCGGAGGAGAAACCGGTCGCGCTGCAGCTCTTCGGTCAGGACCCGGACGTCATGCGGTCCGCCGCCGCGTACGTCGCCGAGCACACCGACGTCGACATCATCGACCTCAACATGGGCTGCCCGGTCCCGAAGGTCACGAAGACCGGGGCGGGCGCCGCGCTGCTGAAGGACCACGACACGGCGGTCGCGGTCGCCGCCGCCGCCCGCGAGGGCTCCGGCCTGCCGGTCACGGTGAAGCTGCGCTCGGGGGAGAAGAAGGGCGACGTCGACGGCTACGAGCTCGCGCACCGGCTGGCGGACGAGGCCGGCGTCGCCGGGATCACCTTCCACCCGCGGTCCGCCCAGGTGCACCACAAGGGCGAGCCCGACCTCGACCTGGCGAAGGCGCTCGTCGCGTCGCTCCCGGTCCCTGTGATCCTCTCGGGCGGGATGCGCGAGCCGGAGTGGATCGCCGACGCGTTCCGCTTCACCGGCGCCGAGGCGGTCATGCTCGCCCGCGGCGCGCTCGGGAACCCGTGGCTCTTCGCCCGCATGCTGGGCACCCGCGAGGACGAGCCGACGCGCGACGAGGTGCTCGCCGAGCTGCACTGGGTGATGGACCGGGCGGTGGAGCATCTGGGCTCCGAGAGGGCCGGTCGGTACCTGCGGAAGTTCTACCCGTGGTACGTCGAGAGGCTGGGCGAGGGGAAGGTGCTCCAGGAGACGCTGCAGCGCACGACGAGCGTGGAAGAGGCCCGCAGTGCGCTGCTAGCCTTACGCGCCTTTCGCACCCCCGGACGGGACCGATCTGCATGCCGAAGGACGTCATCCTCACCCCTGAAGGCCTCGAGAAGCTGAAGGCTGAGCTCGAGGAGCTCACGACGACCAAGCGTCGCGAGGTGGCCGAGCGGATCAAGGACGCTCGGGAGTACGGCGACATCTCCGAGAACTCGGAGTACGACGACGCGAAGAACGAGCAGGCGATGCTCGAGTCGCGGATCGCCGCGCTGGAGGAGAAGCTGCGCTCGGCGACCGTCGTCGATGCCAGCGAGCTGTCGAACGACGTCGTCCAGGTCGGGTCGCAGGTCAAGGTCAAGGACGGCGACTCCGGCAAGAGCGAGACCTACATGATCGTCGGCTCGGCCGAGGCGAACCCGTCGGAGAAGAAGCTCTCCAACGAGTCGCCGGTGGGCCGCGCGCTGCTCGGGCACAAGGCCAAGGACAAGGTCACGGTGCAGCTCCCGAACGGCAAGAACCGCGAGCTCACGATCCAGAAGATCGAAGTTGCGTAGCGCAGCGGCGGCGGGCCTCGCGCTGGCCGCGCTGGCGGCGGCGCCGGGCGTGGCGAACGCGGCGGTCGCGGTCGACGTCAACAAGCCGTGCTACGCCGAGGGCGACGAGATCGACGTCAACGGCTCGGGCTTCACGCCCGAGGGCGACGTCCGCCTGACGCTCGAGCGCGCGACGGGCGAGGTGCTCGAGACGTCGACCGACCCGACCGCGGGGCCGGACGGCTCGCTCGCGGGCGGCTACGTCGTCAAGGACGAGACCGGCTGGTTCGGGCCGACGCAGACGCGCTTCCAGATGACGATGCGGACGGTCGACGTCACGCGCGAGCAGGCCGGGCAGCCGGCGAGCTCGCCCGACGTCGGCGCGACCACGTCGTTCATCTTCAGCCGCTGGAACGTCGGGATCCGCGCCGTCGGCGGCAGGATCCACCCGGCGCGGCCGGTCAGCATCAACGCGCTCGGGTTCACGACCTCGATCCGCAGGCCGCTCTTCGCGCACTGGATGCGCAACGGCACGCGCGTTCACACGCGGCGCCTCGGCGTGTTGCGCGGGCCGTGCGGCGACCTCAGGACGCGCCTGTCGCGCGGGTTCCCGTTCCGCCCGGTGCGGCCCGGGCGCTACGAGGTGCGCTTCAGCCCGTCGCGGACGAACACCCGCCGCAGCGCGATCACCCACCGCGCCGCGCGCGTCACCCGCCGGATCCCCTAGGGGTCATTCCGCATTGGCGCGCGCGCGTCGCGGCGCGATGCTCGCCCCATGGAACCGAACCAGCTTCTCCGCTCCCGGACCGATCGCGTCATAGGCGGTGTCTGCGGCGGAGTCGCGCGCCGCTACGGGCTCGACCCCACGCTCGTGCGCGTCGGCTTCGTCACCGGCGTCCTGTTGTGGGGCGCCGGCGCCGTGCTGTACCTCGCCGCGCTCTTCCTGATGCCGGAGGAGCCCGAAGGGACCGCGCCGGGCGGGCCGGAGGTGCCTCCGGGCGCGGCCGCGGCCACCCCGGCCCCTACGCTCGCGGGCCGCAACCGCGTGCTCGCCGGGATCGGCGTCGTGGTGCTCGTCCTCGTCGGCGGGCCGGTGGTCCTCGGCCTCGGGCTCGCGGCGGGCGGCCTGCTCGTCCCCTTCCTCCTGCTGATCCTCACCGGCCTCGGCGTCGCGTGGCTCGTCACCGGGCGGCGCCCGCCGGCCGGCGAGCCCGGGCAGATCGCGCGCCTGACCCTGCTGGGCCTCGGCGTCCTGGCGCTGCTGGGGCTGCTGAGCGTCGGCAGCTTCTGGGCCGCCGCGGCGGGCGGCGACGCCATCGTCGCCGGCGCGGTCGTGGTCGCGGGCCTAGCCCTCGTCACGTCCGCCTTCGCGAAGCCCGCGCGGTGGCTCGTCCTGCCCGCGCTCGCGCTCGCGATCCCGGCGGCGTTCGTCGCCGCGGCCGGGATCGACCTCGACGGAGGCGTCGGCGAGAAGCGCTACAAGCCGTCGGCCGCCGCCGACATCCGCGAGCACTACGAGGTCGGCGCCGGCTCGCTCACGATCGACCTGCGCGACGTCGCGCTGCCGGCCGGCGAGCGCCGCGTGCACGTCGACGTCGGCATGGGCGAGGCGGTCGTCCTCGTGCCGGAGGACGTCTGCGTCTCGACCACCGCCGAGCTCGGGATCGGCGGCGTCGAGGTGTTCGACCGCGACGCCGGCGGCGTCGATGTCGACTGGGAGGACATCCGCTCCCCGCCGGCCGGCACGCCGCGTCTCGTCGTCGACGCCGACGTCGGGATCGGCGCGCTGCAGGTCGGCCACAGCGAGGTGCGCACCCACCGCTTCGGCCGCTGGGACGACAGCGCCCGCGGGACGAACGAGGCCTGCGTTGCGTAGCCCGGACGTCCCCACGCTGGTGGCCGGCATCGCCGTCGTCGTCCTCGGCGCGGTGCTGCTCGCCGACAGCGCGGGGGCGTTCGAGCTCAGCTTCGCGGCGTTCGGGCCGCTCGCCCTCGCGGCCGTGGGGGCGACCCTGCTCGCGAGCGGGCTCAGCCGGCGCGACTAGGCTCGCCCCATGGCGAGCGTCGCGCAGCCCCCTCTGCGCCGCCCGAACGACGGCCGGGTGCTCGCGGGCGTCTGCGCGGGCGTCGCCGAGCGGATCGGCGCCGACCCGCTGCTCGTGCGGGTCGCGTTCATCGCAGCGGCCACCACCGGCGTCGGGTTCGGGCTCTACGCCCTCGGCTGGGCGCTGATGCCGAGCGACGGGTCGCCGGCGCCGGTGCGCCGCATCCGCACCGGCCGCGCCGCCGTCGAGGTCGGCCTCGGGACGGGGTTCCTCGTCCTCAGCGCGCTGCTCGCGATGCGGGCCCTCGGGCTGTGGTTCTCGGACGCCGTCGCGTGGCCGCTGGTGCTCGTCGCCGCCGGCGGCGCGCTGCTATGGCGCCAGTCGCAGACGCGCGCGGCGGCCGCGGCCGCCACGCCGCGGGCC
>DASZDF010000132.1:0-5836 GCA_035942275.1 Solirubrobacteraceae bacterium
CCCTTCACGCGCGGAACCACCGTCCGTCCCGGCCCCGCCGCGACCCGCAGCGTCACGACGGTCTCCGGCGGCACCTTGCGGCCTCCGCGCGGGCTCTGGTCGACCACGGTCGAGGGCTTGACCTTCGGCGCCACCACCAGAACGACCTTGGGCGGGGCGTGGAGGCCCTCCGCCTCCAGCCGCTTCTGCGCCGCGAACGCGGTGCGCTCGCCGACCACGGTCGGGACGACCGCCTCGCGGGGCCGCAGCGTCCAGAGCAGCAGCGCGACGAGCAGCAGGAGGAGGACGAGGAGGGCAACCCACCACGGGATCCACGGCCGGCGCTTGAACAGCACCGGCCCCGCGACGGCGGGTTGCTCCAGGCCCGGTGTGGTCGCCGACAGCTGGATGGGGTGCAGCGCGGCGGTGCCGATGATCCGCGCACGGGTCGCTCGCAGGCCCACCGGGAGGTGCGCCGTCATCCCCGGTGCGATCCGGGTCGGGCGCGGCAGGACCACGGCACAACCGTCGCCGGGGTCGTCGGCCAGCAGCGTGACGGTCGCGGGGTCGTTGCCGGTGTTGGTCACCGCGCACGTCACCTGCGCGCGGCGCCGTGCGCTCACGACCTGCGGGCCGGCCCGCGCCGTCAGCTGGGCGAAGGGCTCGACCGACAGCTCGCCCTCGACCGCGGCGACGTCGCGGTCGAGGCTGTGCGACCGCGCCGCGACGGTGAAGTCCCACGGCCCCGCCCGGGCCTCGCTCGTGCGCGGCGGCTGCACGAGAAGCGTCACCTCGCGCTCGAACCCGCCCTGTGAGCCGACCGGGAGCAGCCCGATCGGCTCGCCCGGCACGGTCACCCACCGGGCCGGGAGGCCGTCGACGCTCAGCGTGAACTCGTCGACGATGTCGCTCTCGTTGCGCAGACGGGCGACGAGCTGCGCGCTGCCGCCGGGCGTGACGTGCAGCACGAGCGGCGTGTCGGCGTCGCCCGGCTGCGCGGTCGCCGGCGTCACGGTCAGCGACAGCACCGGCTCGTCGCGCCGCGGGGTGCCGAGGTCCTGCGTCGGCTCCTCCCCGCGCTGCTCGGCAAGATCCCCCCAGGCGAGGTAGGCGCCGCAGTGCTCGCAGAAGTGGTTCGCGGCGGCGTTGGACTCGCTGCAGGTCGGGCACCGGACGACGGTCTCGCTCACAGCGCCGCCTCGTCGAGCGGCACGTAGCCGACGTGCGCCGGCCGCTGGAGGGCGGCGAGCCGGTTCAGCGCGCGCGCGGTCGAGGCCGGCGGGGGCGGATCGCAGCGCAGCCGGAAGGTCGGCCGGTCGACGTCGCGGGGTGCCGCGGGATCGCCGCTCCACGTGACGGCGCCGCTGTCCTCGACCTCGACGTCGAGGTCCGGGAACGCCAGCGCCAGCACGCGCTCGACGCCCTCGCGCGTGCCGCGATGGGCGGCGACCTCCATCGCCGCCGCGACGAGTCGCCGCCGCGCGTCCAGCGGGAGCCCAGCGGTCTCGCGGAGGCCGAGCGCGTCCGCGAGCCCGTCGACGATCCCCTCGGGCGCGAGGCGCGGGTCGAAGTGCGGGCCGAGGTTGTCGAGCAGCGTGACGATCGGGTCCAGCACGAGCTCGATGCCCTCGAGGAAGCTCCTGACGAGCGGCTTCTGACCTCCATGCTCGTCGTGGTAGACGCCGGGCAGCGAGCGGCGCAGGTAGCACCGCCGGGACACGCTGCGCGGCGCGTCCGCTTCGTCGCGCGGGGCGGCCGCCGTCGCGCTCACGCGGCGCGCTCCTCCTCGGCGCGGACGACGCGGACGGCGTGCGCGCCCGACGCGATCAGCTCGTCGGGCGCGGGCGTGAGGACGCCGTCGACGGGATGCTGCGCGACGAGGCTCGTGTCGAGGTCGGTCTCGTAGATCCGCAGCACGTCGATTGCGGCCACACCGGCGATCCGGCGGACGCGCACCTCGAGGTCGGCCATCGTCAACGGGCGACCGAACGGCCATCCGGTGCCGTCGTCGCCGCCGGTCAGCGGGTTGAGGTACGCGTACAGAGCGCGGTCGACCGCCTGCTGCACGGCTGCCTCGTCCGCGTGGGCCGCCAGTCGGACCTTGACGGCGACGGTGACGCCGCGGATCGGGACCGGCGTGACCTGCAGCGACGTGCCCAGGACGCGACCCGCGTCGAGGCGGCTCGCGACGTGCGCGAGCAATGCGTCGGACGGCCTCAGCTCGTCGAGCTCGAGGAGCCGGGCGGTGTCCCCGTCGACCGCGGGCAGGATCCGGACGGGCACCGCCTCTCCCGGCTCGGACGGGCCGCAGCGCACACGCGCCACCTGCCGCGACGCCTGGGCCGCCAGGTGCTCGACGTCCGCGGCCGTGACCGCGCGATGCCGCGTGGCGAGCTGCCCGGACGCCCGGGTCCGTGCCTCCTCCATCGACTCCGCCGGAGCCCCGTTGCACGCAGGCGCGACGTTCGTGACCGAGACCACGCCCGGGACCGGCGTCCGCACCACGGTCAGCGCTCCGGCGGCGACGTTGCCGCCCGCGCCGTCGCCGTAGCGGTACCGGCTGATGCACACGCCCGCGCCCTCGGGCGGGACCGCGCCGAACTGGTGCCAGCCACCGGGAACGCGCACGGCGGGGCCGAGGTCGATGCGGCCGGAGACCGGATCGAAGGTGAAGTGGCGGTCGTCCCGGCCGCTGTTCTCGAACGACTCGCGCCGCTCCCACGGCGTCCAGGTCTGGTGGTCGTGGTCCCAGACCTTGACGACCTCGTCCGGCCTCAGCGGCAGGGCGGGCGTGTGCCGGACGTGGAAGGACTGGCCGGGCGTCCCGTCGCTGTGGCCGAGCATCTCCTGCTCCTGGACGGCGGCGTGCTCCATCGGCACGCGGGCACCGATCGCTCCTGCCTGGATGCGCTCGATTGCCGGTACCCGCGTGTAGCCGGAGGCGTCGCGGGAGGCCGGGGGCGTCGCGCGCAGGCGGCAGCGCAGCCACGAGAGCGTCCGGCCCCCGACCGGCATCTCCACGGCGTCCGCGGGCAGCTGGAGCTCGACGCGTCCCGAGCCGTAGTTGAGCCCGCCGGTCTCGTCGCGGATCACGTCCACCGGGCTCCACCGCCGGTCCGCCCGCGAGACCTCCCACACCCACGGCGGCCTCTCGGGACGGATCCCGGGGCCCCCCGCGACGGTGGCCTCGACGTCGACGACGACGACGAGGTTCGCCAGCGACTCGCGGAACCCGAGCAGGACGGCCTCCTCGAAGCGCGCCCGGTCGCCGAGCACCGAGCGCAGCCTGCGGGACGGGAACGCGACGCCGTCGTCGACCGGTACGTCGCGGGCTGCCCCGTCGCGGCTGATCACCACGGCCTCGAGGCGCAGCGCGGGGATCGTCACGTCCTCGGCCGCGACGAAGACGGCGGGCTCCAGCGGAGGCTCGGGGCTCGACGCCACCTGTGTGACGCCGCCCTCGATCAGGACGCCCGTCTCGGCCGGTGCCCCCAACCGGAAGACGACCTGCGCGGTCGCGGCCTCGGGCGGCCGCAGCTGCACGCCGAGCAGCTGGAGCAGCTCGAGGTGAACCTTCTCCGGGATGCGGTTGACGCGGTACAGCAGCAGCTCGGTCATCCACGCGAACTGCTCGATCAGCGTGATCCCGGGGTCGGACACGTTGTGGTCCGTCCACTCCGGGCAGGTCTCGGCGATGCGCTTCCTCGCCTCCGTCACCAGAGACTGGAAGTCGCGGTCGTCGAGATGGACGTCGGGGAGGGCCACGTCACTCCGCCGGCACGACGTAGAACGGGTAGACGAGGTTGTGGCGAGCGCTCGTCGCGCGCAGGCGGTAGTCGAGCCGGACCATCAGGATGCCCTCGTTCGAGTGGTCGACGTCGAACGCCACCGCCTCCACCGTGATCCTGGGCTCCCAGCGGTGAAGCGCCTCGCGCACCGCCCGGTCCATCCGGCCGGTCGTGGTCGAGTCGATGCGCTCGAACACGAACTGGTGGATGTCGCAGCCGAACTCCGGCCGCATCGGCCGCTCCCCCGGCGCCGTGGAGAGGATGATCAGGATCGCCTCCCTGACGTCTTCGTCGCCGGAGGAGAGCGCCACCGCGCCGCGCGGGTCGAGCCGTACGGGGAACGCGAGCCCGGTGCCGATGACGTCAGCGGACACGCGTCACCCCAGCATCACCTGCGGTCCGCTGATCTTGACCATCTGCTGTCCCTCGATGGTCACCATGCCGCCGCTGACCTTCACGCCGGCGGGGCCGCCGGTCACGGTGACCTGGCCGTCGGCGCTGATCTTCACCGAGGCGCCGCTCACCTTCAGCTCTCCCTTGGCGGTGATCGTGGCGCCGGCCTTCGCCTCGAGCGTCGCCGCCTGCTCGGCGGTGAGGTTCAGCGCGCCGGACGCGGAGACCTCGACCGCCGCCGGGTCGCCGCCGTCCTCGCCCTTCGTCGAGAGCGTCGCCTTGCCCGTCGACTTGAGGTCCATCGTGGTCTTCGCGGTCAGCGACGCCTTCTCGCCGGCGGAGATCGCGACGTTGTGCGGCGTGGCGAGCCCGAACGACCCATCCGGGGTCACGAGCGGCTCGCCGGGCTGCGCCTGCGTGTTGAAGACCGATCCGAGCAGGTAGGGGTGCTGCTCGTTGCCGTGCTCGAACGCGATCAGCACCTCGTCGCCCTTCTGCGGCAGGGTGACGAAGCCACGCGTCGCCCCGGCCCCGGGCACGACGAGCCGGGCCCACCAGCCGGGGTGCGTCTCGTCGAGGGCCGGGTACTTCACGCGCACGCGGCCGAGCTTGTCGGGGTCCTCGTTCGAGTCCACCACGCCGACGACGATCCGCTGCGCCCAACCGGCGGCGGCCGGCGGGCTGCTCAGGCCGAGGAGCGTGCGGTGGGCGCGGCCGCTGATCGAGAAGTGCGTGCGGTACCCGCTCCGTGCGCGGTAGACATGGCGCACGCCGGTGAGCGTGTAGGTGCCCGAGAACCGGGTCCCGACCCTGGCGATCTTGGCCTGCGCGCCCGCCGCGAGCGCCGGCGTCCCCACGGCGATGCCCTCGCCCTCGACGTACACGCTCGCCAGCTGCGCGGCGACGCTCTTCGCGATCGTCTGGGCGTGCGACTGGCTGAGGACCGGGTGGTCGGAGATCGTCGCGCCGCCGGCCCCGAGCGCGGAGACGACGTCGTCGCGGGCGATCCCCATGCGGCTCTCCGGTCTCGGTGCGCTCGCGACGGCGCTGATGGCGGTCTGCGTGGCCGGGTCCCAGCCGCGCACGGTGACCTGCTCGACCTGCTGCATGCCGGTCACGCGCGGGCGGAACTCGAGCAGCTCCTTGCCCCACGCCAGCGGCACCGGCGAGCCGGCGGCGTTGCCGGCGGCGCGGAAGTTGAGCTGGCGCCCGACGACCTTGACCTCGTAGTCGACGTCGAGCGCGAGCCTCCACAGGAACTCCCAGTCGGTTTCGTTGCTCTGCTGCACGAACGCGAGCGTGAGGCCGTCGTCGACGGAGCCCGTCGTCAGGCCGGCGCCGCTCGCGACCTTCCGCGCGATCGCGCCGTAGCTCATGTCGGTGTACGTGGCCGTCCTGACCTCGCGCTGCAGGAGGTGACCCCGGTCGAGCGCGCTGACGACGAGCTCGGCCCCCCGGGCGGTGAACTCGGGCTCGAGCGCGGTGATCTGACCGTCGAAGACCTTCTTCGCCCCGCCCGACTCGTCGGAGCCGAGGCGCACCTGGATGTCCGCGCCGACCTTGAACGTGCCGCCGTCGACGACCTTCAGGTCCGTGTCGTTGATGCGCACGGTCAGGCGGTCGGGCAGGCGGAGGCGGCCGTCGGCGACGACGTCGAGGAGCTTGCGCTTCACGTC
>DASZDF010000133.1:0-8838 GCA_035942275.1 Solirubrobacteraceae bacterium
GCGCTACCAGCGCGCGCGCGACGCGCTCGATGCCGCCACGGCGAAGGTGGCCCGCGCGCAGCGGCGGACCGCGGAGCTCGCGCGCCCCGCGCGCGCGGCCGAGGAGCGGATCGCGGCGGCCGGCCGGCGCGAGGCCGACGCCGTCGAGGACCGGCGCGAGCGCCGCGAGCGGGAGACGTTCGGGCTGCGGCTCGGGTGGGTCCTGCTCGCGATGGCCGCGGCGTTCGGCGTGTTCGACCGGCTCCGGCGCCGGCAGTCGCGCTACCTGGTGGTCGGGATGGCGGGGGTCGCCTTCGCGACCGTCCAGGCGCTGGTCATGGCGACGGACTACACGACGGACGAGATCGAGCTCACCGAGCAGGGCCCGCTGGTCCTGTCGCTGGCCGGCATCGCCCTCACGTCGGCGGCCATCGTCGCCCTCCAGCGGTACCTCGCCCGCAGGCTGCCGGCCCGGCGGGTGCGCCGGCGCGAGTGCCCGTTCTGCGGCTTCCCCGTCACCGGCGAGCGCGAGCACTGCGAGGACTGCGGCCGCGCCGTCGTCGCCGCCTGCTCGACGTGCGAGGCGCCGCGCCGCGTCGGCACGCGCCACTGCGGCGCCTGCGGCAGCGCCTGAGAACTGGCTACCCACTCCCGGGCGACGGCGGTGCGGGGAGCCGCACCGCCCCTAGGGGGGATCCCGCATTTCCGCGGCGGCGGCTCGGAGCGAGTCTTGCCCCATGACCGAGAACCCCCCCAAGAGCATCGCCGCCCGCGCCGGGAGCTGGAGTGCGCGGAACCGGAAGAAGGCCATCTTCGGGTGGCTCGCCTTCGTCGCGATCGCCTTCCTCCTCGGAGGCGCGTTCGGGCAGAAGGCGATCTCCGACGAGGAGCAGGGCACGGGCGACTCCGCCCGCGCCGAGCAGATCCTCACCGACGCGTTCCCGAGCGGCCCCGAGGAGCAGATCCTCGTGCAGGCCCCGCGGAACGGCTCCGTCCGGGACGCCGCGTTCGTCGCGGCCGTCGAGGACGTCGAGCGCACCCTCGCCAAGGCGAAGGGCATCGAGAAGGTCGAGTCGCCGCTCGACGAGCGGCACGCCGACCACGTCTCCGAGGACGGGCGCTCCGCGTTCGTCAGCTTCGAGATCACGACCGACGACGACGACGCGGCGGCGAAGGTCGTCGAGCCGATCGAGGCCGCGATCGCGAAGGTCAACGCCCGTCATCCCGACGTCCGCGTCGAGCAGTTCGGCGGAGCGAGCGCCAACCGCGCCATCGACGCGAGCTTCGACGACGACTTCAAGAAGGCCGAGAGCCTGTCGGTGCCGATCACGCTCGTGATCCTGCTGCTCGCGTTCGGCGCGCTCGTCGCCGCGGCCCTGCCGGTGCTTCTCGCCCTTACATCGGTCGCCTCGGCGATCGGGCTCACGGCCGTGTTCAGCCAGATCATGCCGGTCGACGAGAACGTCGCCTCGGTGATCCTGCTCATCGGGATGGCGGTCGGCGTCGACTACGCGCTGTTCTCCCTGCGCCGCGAGCGCGAGGAGCGCGACGCGGGTCGCACGTCGCTCGAGGCGATCGACGTCGCCGCGGCGACGTCGGGTCGCGCGGTCCTCGTGTCCGGGCTGACCGTGCTGGTCGCGATGGCCGGCATGTTCTTCACGGGCCACGCGACGTTCGTGTCGTTCGCGGTCGGGACGATGCTCGTCGTCGCCGTCGCGATGATCGGCTCGCTCACCGTCCTGCCGGCGATGCTGGCGTGGCTCGGGCCGAAGGTCGAGAAGGGGCGCGTCCCGTTCATCGCCCGCCGGCGCGAGCGCAACAACGGGGAGTCGCGCCTGTGGAACGCGATCCTGAACCCGGTCCTCGAGCACCCGCTGGCGTCGGCCCTCGCGGCCACCGCCGTGCTCGTCGCCCTCGCGCTGCCCGCGCTGGGGATGAAGACCGCGAACTCGGGCATCGAGGACCTGCCGCGCGACCTGCCGATCATGCAGACCTACGACCGCATGCAGGCGGCGTTCCCCGGAGGCCAGATCCCCGCGGTGGTGGCGATCAAGGCCGACCGGATCGCGACGCCGGAGCTGACGACCGCGATCGACGAGCTGCAGAAGCAGGCCGTCGCGTCGGGGCACTTCGAGCGGCCGACCGCGGTCACCGTCAGCGACGACGGCAAGGTGGCGTCGGTGCAGCTCCCGATCGTGGGCAACGGCACCGACGCGCGGTCGAACGCCGCGCTCGAGCACCTGCGCGACGACATCGTCCCGCAGACGGTCGGCGAGGTCGGCGGCGCCGAGGCGCTCGTGAGCGGCCAGACCGCCGGCTCGAAGGACTTCAACGACCTGATGAAGTCCCGAGCGCCGATCGTGTTCGCGTTCGTCCTGTCGCTCGCGTTCCTGCTCCTGCTCGCGATGTTCCGCTCGATCGTCATCCCCCTGAAGGCGATCGTGCTGAACCTCCTGTCGGTGGGCGCCGCCTACGGCGTGCTGGTGCTCGTCTTCCAGCACGGCTGGGGCGCGAGCGTCCTCGGCGTGGACGAGGCGACGCAGGGCGCGATCACGTCATGGCTGCCGATGTTCCTGTTCGTGATCCTGTTCGGCCTGTCGATGGACTACCACGTGTTCATCCTCAGCCGGATCCGCGAGGCGTTCGATCGCGGCATGAGCACGGAGGACGCGGTCGCGCACGGCATCAAGACGACCGCGTCGACGGTGACCAGCGCGGCGGCGGTGATGATCGCGGTGTTCTCGATCTTCGGGACGCTGACGTTCATCGACATGAAGCAGATGGGCGTCGGGCTCGCGGCCGCGGTGCTCATCGACGCGACCATCGTCCGGGCGGTGCTGCTGCCGGCGGCGATGAAGCTGCTCGGCGACCGCAACTGGTATCTGCCCGCGCGGCTCGAGTGGCTGCCGAAGGTCAGCCACGGCCAGGCGCCGGCTCAGCCGGCCCGGGCCACCGCGTAGCGGCAGAACAGCATCCCGTCCCCCTCGAGCACCCAGACCAGCTCGAGGCGGACGGGCTCGTCCGGCCCCGCCCCCTCCACGATCGTGAGGGGGGCGGGGCCGTTCGCGAGCAGGGGGGAGACGGTGAGGAACAGCTCGTCGACGAGGTCCTCGGCGAGCAGCGCGGCGTTCAGGGTCGGGCCGCCCTCGCACAGCACAGAGCGGACGTCCTCCTCGTCGTACGCGCGGCGCAGCGCCTCCGCGGGGGACGGGCCGGTGTGGGTGAGGATCCGCGACCGGGGGTCCGTGAACAGCGGGATGTCGTCCGGGAAGTCGCCTCGGCGGCTGCACACGATCGCGAGCGGCTGCTCCTCCTGGTCGCGCAGCAGCGGCCCGTAGCGCTCCTCGCGCAGCGTCCCGGTGCCGACGAGGACGGCGTCGACCCGCCGGCGCAGCGTGAAGAAGACCGCCTTGTCGGCCGGGCTGGAGAGCTCCTTCGTCTTGCCGTGGACCGCAGCGCGGCCGTCGGCCGACGCCACCATGTTGAGCACGACGTACGGTCGGCCCTCGGGCGCGAGCGCCGCGAAGTCGACCTGCGCGAAGACCTCGTCGAGGGCGGCCGGTTGCGGGACGAGCCGCCTCACCGCGGGGCGAGCGCGTCGATCAGCGCCGGCAGGTCCTCGGGGCCGGCGAAGAACGTGAGCACGAGCGTCGTGATCCCTGCGTCGGCGTACTGCATGAGCCGGTCGCGCTGCTCGTCCGGCGTGCCGAAGACGAAGATCTCGTCGACGAGGTCCTCCGGCACGAGCTCGACCGCGCGCTTGCGGTCGCCGGCCTGCCACGCCTCGACGACCGGGTCGATCTTCTCCGCCCAGCCGAGCCAGCGGAAGAACTCGGTGTACACGGGGACGGTCGCGTAGCTCGTGAACATGAACTTGGCCGTGTCGATGGCCTCGTCGCGCGGCTGGGGGACGAGGAAGAACCGGCACGCGAGCTCCTTGCCGGGGCTGCCGAACGCGTCGACGACCTGCGGCGCCCCGCTGAGCGGGAGGAAGTTCGTGAACGCCCCGTCGGCGCTGTCGGCGGCGAGCTTCAGCATCCTGCCGCGCAGCGCGGCGAGGATGATCGGGGTGTGCTGCGCGGGCGGGTTGGCGAGCTTGAAGCCGCCCTGGGCGCGCTCGCCCGCGAGCGCGGGACGCAGCGCCTCGACCATGTGCCGGACGCGGCTGAGCGGCTTCTCGAACTGGATCTCGTTCCAGCGCTCGACGATGACGTTCGACGAGCTGCCCAGGCCGAGAGCGAAGCGCCCGCCGCTGGCGTCCTGGAGCGCGGCGCAGTGCTGTGCCATGACCGCCGGGCCGCGGGTGAACGCGTTGACGATCCCGGTGACGAGCCGCATGCG
Organism: Solirubrobacteraceae bacterium; assembly: GCA_035942275.1. Classification (GTDB taxonomy): domain Bacteria; phylum Actinomycetota; class Thermoleophilia; order Solirubrobacterales; family Solirubrobacteraceae; genus CADCVT01. The sequence goes on from DASZDF010000133.1 coordinate 4,321, forward strand.
CTCCGTCCACGCCGCGGCGAGCACGAGCGGGCTGAACCCGTCGGCGCCGGCTGTCTCCTCCGACCAGAGGTCGTGCCAGCCCGCGGCCTCGGCGCGCTGGAAGAGCTCCCTGTGGGCGTGGAGCGGGACACCGGGGAAGGGGACGGTCAGGCCCCAGCGCAGATCGGGCATCCCGGATGCGTACCACGCCGCGGCCGGCCGCGGGGGCGCGCCCTCCGCGTACGCTGCCGCGGATGCACCGCCGGTCGCTCCTCGCCGTCCTGGTCGTCCTGGCCTCCGTCGCGGCGCCCGCCGGCGCGCACCAGCGCCAGGAGTCGGTGTTCATGGACGACAACCTGCTGCTCTACCGCGGACCCGAGCGCGCCACGGCGACGCTGAAGGAGCTGAAGGCGCTCGGCGTCGACCGCGTCCGCGTGACGCTGCACTGGCACCACTTCGCGCCCGACGCGACGAAGAAGCGCCGGCCGCGCGGCGACCTGCACTACGGCCCGCCGGTCTTCGACAACCATGACCACCTGCTGCGCGAGGCCCGCGAGCTCGGCATCGACGTCCTCGTCAACGTCAGCGGCAGCGCGCCGCTGTGGGCGACCGGAGGCGACCACGCGAACGGCGAGTACAAGCCCGATCCCGTCGAGTTCGGCCGCTTCGTCGAGATGCTCGGGCGCCGCTACGACGGGCGGCACCGCGACGAGAACCAGGGGGAGCGGCGCATCCCGCGGATCGACGCGTGGTCGATCTGGAACGAGCCGAACCTCGGCTCCCGGATCCAGCCGCAGTGGGAGCGCGGCGAGCCGAAGTCGCCGCAGATCTACCGCCGGCTCGTGCGCTCCTCGCTCGCCGCGCTCGAGCGCTCCGGCCACGGCACCGACATCGTGCTGCTCGGCGAGACCGCGCCGCGGGGGCACGACACGAAGACCGCCACGATCTCGATGCGCCCCGGCGTCTTCCTGCGGGAGCTGTTCTGCCTCGACCAGGACCTGCTGCCGAGCTGCGAGTTCGGCGCGCGCTTCGACGTCAGCGGCTTCGCCCACCACCCGTACTCGATCACGTCCCCGCCCGACGTCCCGCACCCGCATCCGGACGACATCACGCTCGCCGACCGCGACCGGCTGACGACGATCCTCGACGCGGCGGCCGGCCTCGGCCGGATCCCGCCGGCGCTGCCGCTCTGGTACACGGAGTACGGCTACCAGACGCTCCCGCCCGACCCGATCCGCGGCGTCCAGCCGGCGGACCACGCCTCGTGGCTCGTCAAGGCCGAGCGGATCACCTTCCTCGACGAGCGCGTCGCGGCGCTGACCCAGTTCCAGCTCCTCGACGACCCGCCGCGACGCAACTTCCGCCGCACCGACCGGCGCTACTGGGGGACGTACCAGTCGGGGCTCAAGTACGTCGACGGCAGCCGCAAGCCCGCCTACGACGCCTACCGACTCGGCCTCGACGCGCCGTCGCGCGTGGCGCCGGGGCAGCCGCTGCGACTGTGGGGCTTCGTGCGTGCGGCTCCCAACGGCGCGTCGCAGTCGGTGCAGCTCGAGGTGCGGGCGCCGGGGGCGCCGGGATTCGTGCCCGCCGGCGACCCGGTGCGCGTCCTGCACGACCGCGGCTACTTCGAGGTAGAGCGCCCGCCCCAGGCCGGCGAGTGGCGCTTCGTGTGGAACGGGATGACAAGCAACGCGGTCGCGGTCACCGTGGGGTAGGGTCCCGCGCCGTGGCCACCGAGCAGGAGAAGAAGGTCGCCAGGGCCTCGAAGAGCCTCACCTGGCACGAGTTCGTCGCGATGGCCGGCGGCGCGGTGCTCGCGCTCAGCCTGTTCCTTCCCTGGTACCACGGGGACAACAACCGGGCGACGGTCGGGGACTCCCCGGTCCCGCGCGGCGGCGGGGACTTCACCGGCTTCGAGACGCACGACCTCTCGCGCTGGCTGCTGATCGGCGCCGCGGCCGCCCCGTTCATCCTCGCCTACATCGTCATCCGCGGGCACAAGCTGTCGTGGGCGCGCGGCGAGATGACCGCGGTGACCTCGATCGCCGCCTTCGGGCTCATCGCCTACAGCGGGATCATCGACAAGCCGGGCGAGCCGAAGGGCCTCATCAGCATCAAGTACGGCTGGGTCCTGGCCATGATCGGCGTCATCGCGATGCTGGTCGGCTCCGCGCTGCGCGCGTCGGAGGTCGAGCGCGCGCGCAAGCCGCCGGGCGTCCTGTAACGCGGCATGAGCGAGATCGAGCACAGCGTCCTCGAGCAGCCGGGCGCCGTCCCCGGACGGCCGGACCGCAACCTCGCCCTCGAGCTCGTCCGCGTGACCGAGGCCGCCGCGCTGGCCAGCGCGCGGCTCGTCGGGATGGGCGACAAGATCGCCGCCGACCAGGCAGCGGTCGACGCGATGCGCCTCGTCCTCGACACGGTGCAGATGGACGGCGTCGTCGTCATCGGCGAGGGGGAGAAGGACGAGGCCCCGATGCTCTACAACGGCGAGCACATCGGGACCGGCTCGACGGACTCGCCGTCGGTCGACATCGCCGTCGACCCGCTCGAGGGCACCACGCTGACGGCCAAGGGGATGCCGAACGCGCTGTCGGTGATCGGGATGGCCGAGCGCGGGTCGATGTTCGACCCCGGCCCGTGCGTCTACATGATGAAGATGGCCGGCGGCCCCGAGATCGCCGACTGCCTCGACCTCGACCGGCCGCTCGCGGACACGATCCGCCGCGTCGCGCAGAAGCGCTCGTGCGACGTGCGCGACGTGATGGTCGTCGTGCTCGACCGGCCGCGCCACGAGGACGGCATCCGCGAGATCCGCGAGGCGGGCGCGCGCGTGCGGCTGATCTCCGACGGCGACGTGTCGGCGGCGATGCTCGCGGTCAGCGAGAACTCGCCGGTGGACCTCCTGTGGGGCGTGGGCGGGACACCGGAGGGCGTCATCTCCGCGTGCGCGCTGAAGTGCATGGGCGGGCAGCTCGTCGGGCGCCTCTGGCCGCGCGACGACGACGAGAGGCGGGCGGCGCTCGAAGGCGGCTACGACCTCGAGCAGCAGCTCACGGTCGACGACCTCGTCCGCTCGGACGACTGCTTCTTCTCGGCCACCGGCGTCACCGACGGGGACGTCCTCCAGGGCGTCCGCTACGCGGGGACGACCGGCGCGACGACCGAGTCGCTCGTGATGCGCTCGCGCTCGGGCACGGTGCGCCGCGTCACGGCCCGCCACGATCGAGCGAAGCTCCGCGCGATCACGGGCGGGCGGTACGGCTAGCCCTGACCGCGAACGAGACCTTGACCGCGCTCCGTTCCGGCGCGTACGGTCCCGAGCATGGAGGAGCACGCGGAGCTTGCGGGGCAGCTGATCGCGCTCGGCGTGATCGTCGCCCTCTTCCTCCTCCTGGTGTTCCTCCGGCGCGCCCCAACGCGCGTCGCGCTCGACCGGATCGACTACGAGGCGGACGGCGTGAAGCGCACCGTCTCGAAGGGCGGCGCGGTGCCCGACGAGGCGCTGCAGGCGGCCGCGGGCCAGATCAAGGTGGTGCGTCGCCGCTGGCTCACCGGGATCGTCGTCGGCGTCGACCACCGGGCGTCGACGTCGAAGACCGTCGCCTTCGCCTGGACGCTGGTCATCGCGTACGGGCTCCTGGCGCTGCTGGTGGCGAAGTGGTGGGGCTCCTCGACGGGCTGGGACGCGCAGCTCGGCGACGGGATCCAGGCCGACTACCTCGTGCTCCTCGGCGGGCCGTACGCCGCCGCCGTGCTGGCGCGCATGCGGGCGACGACGCAGGCCGGGGAGGGCGGGAAGCCGTCCGGCGCGGCGCAGGACGCGAGCCCGACGCAGATCGTCTCCGACGACGAGAACCGGACGAGCCTCGGCGACTTCCAGTACGTGCTCTTCAACCTCATCGCCATCGCGTACTTCCTGGGCGAGTTCACGGGGAACCTCGAGCACGGCTTCCCGGACCTGCCGGACCTGCTCTCGGGGCTCGTGCTCACGTCGGTGGCGGGCTACTCGGCGACCAAGTTCGTCGCCGCCGCGAAGCCGACGCTCACGAGCGTTCTGCCGATCAGCGGGCTTCCCGGCGCCGCCGACGTAAAGGTGTACGGGCAGAACCTCGTGCTCCCGGCGCTCGGCGCCGAGCCCGCCCTGATGCCGCACGTCGCCGTGGGCGGCAGGCCGGCCACGGTGACGGCCTGGCAGAAGATCCTCGGCGCGGACGTCCTCACGATCACGCTGCATGCGCAGGCGACGCCGGTCGTGGGGACGCTCTCCGTCGTGCGGGCCGACGGCATCGCGGCCGTCGGGCCGGCCGGGTCCGACGGCATCGCGTTCACCGTCGTGAGCCCGGCCGCGTCGTCGAAGTAGGTTCAGACGGTCTCGCGCTCGCGCGCGGGGACCGGGTCGGGCAGGTCGGCGATCCGCGCGAAGCGGCCGACCTTGGACTCGACGAGGTCGAGGCGGGCGAGGCTGCGGAGGAAGCCGTGGGTCACGAGCGCGTGGATGCGCGACTGCGTGTTCTCGTAGACCCAGCGGCCCAG
>DASZDF010000134.1:0-3820 GCA_035942275.1 Solirubrobacteraceae bacterium
GTGCGGGCGGAGGGACTCGAACCCCCACGGCTTGCGCCACCGGCTCCTAAGGCCGACGTGTCTACCAGTTCCACCACGCCCGCTCGCGTGCCCCAAGTGTCGCGCGTGCGGCTCCGGGATTGTATGTTCCGGCTCATGGCCGAACGGCGCGACGACGTACGCCTGGAGTACCCGAACCGCGAGAAGTCCTCGAGCAAGGCGACGAAGGCCGTCGTGGTGCTGCTGACGCTGGTCAGCGCGGCGCTCATGACGATCGTGACCGTCGGCGGCTGGGACGCCCTGCAGGGGGCCAAGATCGTCCAGGTCGCGTACATCCTCATCTACCTGCTCGTCGCGTTCTACATCGCGCGCTGGCGCAGCGGGATGCTCCCGGTCATCGCCGCCCTGGCGACGATCATGCTGATCTTCGCCGCCGTCTCCGCGCCCGAGTGGTTCGCGCGCGACAAGGAGGGCTTCGAGGACCCCGCGCTCGAGGCCGGCGTCCTCGGGATGATCACCGTCCTCATCATCCCCGTGCAGGTCCTGCTCGTCGGCTTCGCGATGAGCGGCTTCCGCCAGAACTGGCACGTCGAGGTCGAGCGCCGCGTCGACGGCCGCGGCGGCTACGACGACTACGACGACCGCCGCGACCCCGCGCCCGCGCCGGCCTGAACCGCCTCCGCGCGGCGCTCTAGCCTGTAGTCCGGCACCCGCCCGGGTGGCGGAATCGGTAGACGCGATGGCCTCAAAAGCCATTGGCCTTCGGGCCGTGCTGGTTCAAGTCCCGCCCCGGGTACCTACGGGCCGACCGGCCGGCGAACGAACGACGAGAGGGGCGCGGCATGGCAGCGATCGAAGGGCGTGTGAAGGAGATCCTGGAGAAGCCGAACTTCAGCCACGTGTCGACGATCCGCCAGGACGGCACCGTGCACTCGGTCGTCGTCTGGCAGCACGTCGAGGACGGGAAGATCGCGCTCAACAGCTCGGAGGGCCGTGCCTGGCCGGCGAACGTCCGCCGCGACCCGCGCGTGACGATCACCGTCCACGACGAGGAGAACCCGTACGAGTACGTCGAGATCCGGGGGCGCATCGTCGAGGACACCCACGAGGGCGCGAAGGAGCACATCGACGCGCTCGCCAAGAAGTACATGGACGCGGACGAGTACCCGTTCCTCCAGCCCGGCGAGCAGCGGATCAGGTTCCTCGTCGAGCCGGAGCGCGTCCGGCACCAGGGCGGCTAGGGGTCGAAGCGGGCGAGCGCGTCGAGCAGCTCGCCGCGGCCCGCCATCACCCCGTACGGCAGCCCGTCGCGCGCCGGCAGGTCGCGCACCTCGAGGCCGGCGCGCCTGCAGAGAAGCGCGCCGGCGGCGACGTCCCACGGCTTGACCGTCCGCTCGAAGTACGCGTCGTAGCGACCCGCCGCGAGCCACGCGAGGTCGAGCGCCGCGCTGCCCATGCGCCGGACGTCGCGGACCTCGGGCACGATCGCGGCGACGACCCGCGCCTGGCGCACGCGCACCTCGGCGTCGTACGCGTAGCCGGTCGCGACCAGCGACTCCGCCGGCGGGCGCGCGGGTGACGGCCCGATCGGCTCGCCGTTGAGGAACGGGCCGCTGTCGCGGGTCGCGCTGAAGAGCTCCTCGAGCAGCGGGTCGTAGACGACGCCGGCGAGGGCGCCGCCGGCGTCCTCGGCCGCCACGCTGACGCACCACTGCGGGATGCCGAAGAGGTAGTTGATCGTGCCGTCCAGCGGATCGAAGACCCAGCGGACGCGGCCGGGCTCGAGCGGGCCGGCGTCCCCGCCCTCCTCCTCCCCCAGCAGCGCGTCGTCGGGCCGGCGCTCGGCGAGCAGCCCGCGGATCGCCCGCTCCGCCGCCATGTCGGCCTCGGACGCGAGGTCGGTCGGCGTGGACTTCGCGACGACGCGGACCTCCTCCCCGGCGCGGAACCGCCGGGCGAGCTGCGCCCCGGCGAGCCGGGCGGCGTCGACGGCGACGTCGAGCAGCTCGTCGCTCACGACGCGAGCGGCGGGCGCCGGTCCGCCCACGGGCGCGCGCGCTCGATCTGCCCGGCGAGGGCGAGCAGCGTCTCCTCGCCGTCGGGCGCCGCGGCGAGCTGCACCGACAGCGGCAGGCCCTCGGCCGACAGCGCGGACGGGATCGTCATCGCGGGGTTGCCGACGTGGTTCCACACCGCCTGGAACGGCACGGAGGACGAGATGCCGTTCCAGGTCCGCAGCACGCCCGCGGTCGTGTAGCGCCCGACGCGCTGGGGCAGCGTCGCGGTGCCGGGGCCGAGGATCACGTCCACGTCGTCGAACAGCGCGTTGATCCGCGCGGCGTCGCTGCGCTCGCTGTCGTTCGCCCACCGCAGGCCGCCCGTCGCCTTGACGACGCGCCCGAACTGCGCCATCGACCGCGTGCGCGGCTCGAGGCGCTCCGGGTGCGGCATCGACGCCGCGTCGTCGCTGATCCCGGCGAGCCAGCGAATCGACCAGTGCAACCCGACCTGCCCGTAGTCCGGGTCGCGCTCGACGACCTCGTGCCCGAGCGATCGCAGCGTCTCGGCGACCTCCTCGGTCGCGCGGCGGATCGCCGGCTCGACCTTCGCGATGATCCCGGGCGGCACCGCAAAGGACAGCGCCACGCGCAGCCGCCGCGGGTCCTCCGCGGCCACCCTGCGCCACGGCAGCCCGGTCACCGCCTCGTAGAAGAGGGCGGCATCGGCCACGGTGCGCCCGATGCCTCCGACGACCGACAGCCCGTGCCAGTGCGGCCCGCCGCCCGGGAGGTACCGGATGCGGTCGCGCTGCGGCTTCAGCCCGGCCAGCCCGCAGAACGCGGCCGGGATGCGGATCGACCCTCCCCCGTCGGATCCCGTCGCCAGCGGCGCGAGCCCCGCCGCGACCGCCGCGCCCGACCCGCCGCTCGACCCGCCCGGCGCGCGCTGCGGGTCCCACGGGTTGCGGGTGATCCCCCACGTCGGCGTCTCGGTGAACGGCCAGATCGTCAGCTCGGGGACGTTCGTGATGCCGAGGACGATCGCGCCGGCGGCGCGCAGGAGGCGCACGATCTCCCAGTCCTCGCGCTCCGGCCCGCCGTAGGCGTTCGTGCCGTCGGTGCGGACCTCGCCCGCGATGCCGACGTCGTCCTTCACCGCGACCGGGATCCCGAGCAGCGGCCGCTCGTCGCCCGCGCGCAGCCGGGCCGCGGCCTGGTCGGCCTCGACGAGCGCGCGCTCCGCGAGGACCTTCCGGAACGCGTTGAGGTCCGGATCGAGGCGCTCGATCCGCCGCAGGTAGGTCTCGACGAGCTCGCGCGGGCTGACCTCTCCGGCGCGGAGCAGCTCGATCTGGCGCGCGGCGCCGGCGAAGGCGAGATCGGTCGCGTCCATGCCTGCCGCAAGAGTATGGGGAATGGACCCCGCAGGGATCGTCCGCGAGCTGACCGCCATCCCGGGCCGCGGACCGTGCTCCGACGCCGAGCGCCGGGCCGGCCGCGCGCTCGCCCGGAGGCTGCGTGCGGCGGGGCGGCGGGCGCGCACGGAGACGCTCTGGGTGCGCCCGCAGTGGGCCGCGATCTGGCTCGTCCACGCCCTGCTGGGGATCGCCGGCAGCATCGTCAGCGTCGACGCGCCGGTCGTCGGACTGGTCGTTGCGGGCGTCGCCGCGCTGTCCGCGCTCGGCGAGCTGACCGGCCGCGCGCGCCTGCTCGCGCTGCTGTTCCCGCGCCGCGCGACGCAGAACCTCGTCGCCGCGCCGCCGGACGAGCGGTCGCCGGTGCGGCTCGTCGTCACCGCGCCGTATGACGCCGCGCGTACGGCGACCGGCGCGGCGCGTCGC
>DASZDF010000135.1:0-3422 GCA_035942275.1 Solirubrobacteraceae bacterium
TTCGCGGTCGCGGGGCGGCATCCGGAGCGGTTCTCGCGGTTCGTGATCGGCAACACGTGGGCGTGGCCGAAGAGCGACGTCGGGACGCGGATGTTCTCCGCCTTCCTCGGCGGGCCGATCGGCAAGCAGCTCATCCTGCGGCGGAACTTCTTCGCGACGACGGTCATGCGCCGCTCGCAGCGCCGGCCGTTCGACGTCGAGCCGTACGCGGCGGCGTTCCCGACGCCGGAGTCGCGGATCCCCGCGTGGGTCTTCCCGCGGGAGATCATGGGCTCGCGGGCGTTCCTGCGGGGCGTGGAGGAGGGGCTGTCGCGCGTCTCCTCGCGGCCGGCGCTGATCGTGTGGCCGGACGGCGACGTCGCGTTCCGTGCGCCGGAGCGCGAGCGGTGGGAGTCGATCTTCCCCGACCATGAGACCGTGGAGCTCGAGAACGTCGGGCACTACATCCAGGAGGAGGCGCCGGACGAGATCGTCGCGGCGATCAGGTCCTGGTCGCCGCGCACCGGGTAGACGCCGCGCAGCGCGCTCACGAGCAGGACGGCGTCGGCTCGGTTCAGGCGGTCGAGGTCGATCTCGTCGTGGCGGGCGTCGAGGGCGGCGAGCCCGACGCCGGGGAGGATGCGGCCGTCGAGTGGCGGCGTGACGAGCTCGTTGTCCTCGACGATGACGACGTTCGCCCTTGACGCCTCCAGCACGAGGCCGTCGAGGTCGACGAGGAGCGGAAGCCCCGGCCTCACCGCTTCGGCCAGCGCGTCGACAAGACGTCGGTCGGCCCACTTGTGCGCTCCGAGGCCGCCGGGGAGGCACACCGGGTGGAGCTCCGTCCCGGCCGTCCCGCTCCCCGGCACCGGGCCTGTCTTCACCGAGAGGATGATCTTTGGAAGCGTGCTGCTCGGGCGGGCGTCGAGCCTGACTCTTCCGTCGCCGATCTCCGCGGCGGCTCGCTCGATGAGCCGGGCCGCTTCGTCGGGCAGCGGCTGGCCGTACAGCGTGTCGATGCTCCGCGCGAGGCGGTCGAGGTTGTCCGTGAGGCGGGCCGCTTCTCCGTCGTGAGCGCGGATGGTCTCGAAGACTCCGGCCGCGGGGTCGGGTCTCGGGATCGGCTTCGGTGTGAGACGGAGCGGCGTCGGGGCGCTGCGCGGTCGCTCTCGCGGCGGCGCCAGGCGCGCCCCGATCGCGTCGAGGAGGGGCTTCGCCTTCGTCGCCGCCTCCCTCGCCTCCGCGTGGGGCTCCGAGTCCGCGACCACGCCGCCGCCGACGCCGAGCCAGATGCGGTCGCCCGCGACCTCGAACGTCCGGATCGCGACGCTCAGCTCGAGGCCGGCGACCGGGCTCGCGAACCCGATCGCGCCGGTGTACGCGTCGCGCCCGGTGCTCTCGAGCTCGGCGATGACGTCGAGCGCCGCGACCTTCGGTGCGCCGGTCACGGAGCCCGGCGGGAACGTCGCGCGGAGGAGGTCGGCGTCGGTCGCGTCGTCGCGGAGCGTCCCCGTCACCTCGCTGACCAGGTGCCAGACCCCGGTGTGCGGGCGCGGCTCGGCGAGCGCGGGGACCTCGATCGACCCCGGCTCGCACACCCGCCCGAGGTCGTTGCGGACGAGGTCGACGATCATCACGTTCTCGGCGCGGTCCTTGGCGCTCGCGGCGAGGGCGGCGCGGCCGTCCGACGGCGCCGTGCCCTTGATCGGAGCGCTGCGGACCTCGCGCCCGCGCCGCTCGAGGAAGAGCTCGGGGGACAGGCTCGCGACGGCGCCGTCCGACCGTCCGACGAACGCGGCGCGGTCGGGCCGCAGCCGCGCCGCGGCGGCCGAGAAGAGCTCCGCCGGACTCCCGTCCTCGATCCGCGACTCCAGCCGGACCGTCAGGTTCGCCTGGAACAGGTCCCCGGCCGCGATCCGACGCCGGCACGCGGCCACCGCCGCCGCATGTCCCGCCGGCCCGGGCGTCGAGCGCCACGGGGCGGTCCCCACCGCGCGCGGCTCCCCGACGCCCGCCTCCAGCCGCGCCGCCAAAACCGCCCGACGCTCCTGCAGAGCGGCGTCGCGACCGGGCGTCCACAGAGCCTCGAACCACCACTGGCCGTCCCGATCGAGCCGGAGCAGGTGGTCATAGAACGACAGCACCGAAGGAGGAGTGGGCACCGGCCGCGGAGGAGGGTCCCCAACCCGCTCGACCAACCGACCGAGGCCGAAGCCCAACACCCCGAACCACCCTCCGCCGACAAAGGATCCCAGCTGACCGTCGGTATCCGACGGCAATCCAGGATCCTTCAAGAAAAAACCGCCAGCGAGCGAAGGACCAACCCCCTCACCAGCCCCGGGAGCGGCGGCGGGCCCCGCCGCGAAATGGACGGAGCGCAGCGACCCGGCCGCGAGCGGCGCGGCGAGCACCTCGAACGGATCCGCACCGGGAGGCGCACAACAGAGAGGCACGGAGCCGCACAAGGCAAGCGAAGAAGCCCACCGACCACACAGCGCGAAGGGCCGCTCGTCACCCCCGACGAGCAACGCCGCGTGCTCGGCGGAGACCCTTCCTTCGAGGGGGACGCGGAGAAGCTCGGGCGGCATGACGGTCGCTACACTTCAGCACTCGGCGCCGCCGTGGCGCCGTTTTGTCTGCAATGGCCTACGCGATCGTCAAGACCGGCGGGAAGCAGTACCGCGTCGAGGAGGGGCAGAAGCTCCTCGTCGAGCGTCTGCGCGCGGACGAGGGCGCCACCGTCGACCTCGAGCCCGTGCTCTTCCGCTCCTCCGACACCGTCTTCGACGCCAAGGGCCTCGGCAAGGTGAAGGTGCAGGCGAAGATCGTCGAGCACCTGCGCGGCCCGAAGATCCGCGTCTTCAAGTTCAAGCCGAAGCGGGGCTACAAGCGCACGGCGGGGCACCGCCAGGAGCTGACCCGCATCGAGGTCACGAAGGTCTCCAATGGCTCATAAGAAGGGTCTCGGTTCCAGCCGCAACGGTCGCGACTCGAACGCGAAGCGCCTCGGCGTGAAGGTCTTCGCCGGCGAGGTCGTCACGGGCGGCGAGATCATCGTGCGCCAGCGCGGCTCGCGCTTCAAGGCCGGCGACGGCGTCGGCATGGGCCGCGACGACACCCTCTTCGCCCGCAGCGCGGGCGTCGTGCAGTTCCGGGAGGGCCGCCGCGGGCGGGTCATCACGGTTGAGCCGCCTACGTCGGCTGAGCCGTCGGCCGGATAAGCATCTCGTTCACGTCCACGCGCGGCGGCTGGCTCACCGCGTACATCACGGCGCGCGCTATGTCGTCGGGCTCCAGCGCCTCCATCTCGGGCGGCGAGTCGAAGAACGGCGTGTCGACCATTCCCGGCTCGATCAACGTGACGCGGACGCCGGTGTCGTTGAGCTCCTGCCGCGCCGCCTCGCCCATCGCGGTCACCGCCCACTTCGTGGCCGAGTAGAGCG
>DASZDF010000136.1:0-4033 GCA_035942275.1 Solirubrobacteraceae bacterium
GCGCAGGAGCGCGCGGAAGGCCGCACCGCGCGCCCGCTCGACGCGCACCCCGGGCGCCTCGAGGTCGTGCTCGGTCACGACGACCAGCTCCTCGCCCTCGCGGCGCGCCCGCGCCCACGCGTCGAGCACGCGCGGCAGCCCCTTCTTCACCGGGTCGCTCGCGTAGGTGATCGCGGCGATGTCGCGCGCGCCGTCGACCGGGCCGGACGGCTCGACCGGCACCGGCACGACCACCGCGTCGGCCCGCCGCGCCGACGCCTCGTCGAGCGCCTGCTCGCTCATCGGCACGAGCAGCGGTGCCGCGGCGACCCGCCGGCGCTCCAGCGGGCGCTGCCAGACGCCGTGGCGGCCGGGACGGTTGCCGGAGGCCAGCGCGTCGAAGCGGATCGCGCCGGGGCGGGGAGCGAGCAGCGCGCCGGTGCTCGTCGAGTAGAGGACCGCGCGCGGCTCGACGCGCTCCAGCGCTTCGGTCGCGGCGCGCCGGGCCGCGAGCGCCCACGTCAGGTCGGTGAGCGCGAACGTCCGCACCTCGCGGGGCCGCTGCGCGGCGGCGACCTCGACGGTGGCGCCCGCCCGCCGCAGCGACGCGGCGAGCGCCTCGTCGGCGACGCGCCAGCCGTGGGTGGAGCCGAGCGAGACGAGCAGGACGTCGGTGGTCATCGCGCGTCAGGATGACCGGCTCGCATGACGGGCACCCTGATCAACGTCGGCACCGTCCTCCTCGGCACGCTGCTCGGCTCGCTCATCGGCGGGCGGCTGCCGGAGCGCATCCACGAGCGCGTCCTCTTCGGGCTCGGCATGGTCACGCTGGTCCTCGGCATCGACAACGGGCTGGCGTGGCGCGACGACGAGAGCGGCCGCGTGCTGCTGTCGGTGATGGGCGGCGTGCTCCTCGGGGGCATCGCCGGCGAGGTGCTGCGCATCGAGGACCGCCTCCAGGCGCTCGGCGACCGGCTCCAGGCGCGGTTCTCGCAGCGGGGCGGCTCGACCGTGAGCGAGGCGTTCTTCACGGCGACGCTCCTCTTCTGCGTCGGCCCGCTGACGGTGTTGGGCTCGATCGAGGACGGCCTGCGCGGCGACTACGACCTGCTGGCGACGAAGGCGTTGCTCGACGGCTTCGCCTCGATCGCGCTCGCCGCCGCGCTCGGCCCGGGCGTCGCGCTCGCCGCGGTCTCCGTCCTCGTCATCCAGGGCGGGATCACACTCGGCGCCGGGCTGTTCGACGACATCCTCGTCGGCGAGCCGCTGAGCGCGCTGACCAGCGCCGGCGGCGTGCTCATCATCGGGATCTCGCTCAAGCTCCTCGCCGTCAAGGACGTGAAGGTCGGCAACTACCTCCCGGCGCTCGTGTTCGCGCCGGCGATCGCCGCGATCGCCGAGGGGTTCGCGTAGGGGCGCCCCGCCCGCGCGGGGCGGCCGCCCTACGCGCCGTTGAACGACGGCGGGGCGATCTTCCGGAAGCCGGGGACGCGGACGAGCTGGATCGGCTTGAGCGGCGACGTCCGCTCGACGAAGAACTGCACGCCGTCGCGCTCCTCGATCGCCGAGACCGCGGACTCCTGGCGGCGCCACGACAGCGCCCAGATGACGGCGAAGCCCGCCGCGATCGCGGGGATCTGCGGCGCGACGACCGCGAGCCCGCTGGCCGCGAGCGTGACGAGGAAGAGCGGCCACAGACGGTTGAGCAGCATCGCGCCCGGCCGCTGCTCGGGCAGCGTCGTCGCGCTCCGTGCGCCCGCGAGCAGCCGCGCGATCGGCGGCGTGGTCTCCGCCCGGCGCCCGAGGTACGCCCCGATGACGCCGGCGGCCAGCCACCAGCCGGCGGCGAAGAAGAGCGGCCCGTCCTCCTGCGCGTTGGCCGCGCTCAGCACCGCGATCGTCCCGAGCAGGGTCGCCGACGCCGCGCTGATCAGCACCGTCGTCTTCAGGAAGTCGACGAAGCGCACCTACTCGAGGAGGGTCTCGAGCAGCGAGCGGACGCCGCGCGGGCCGTCGACGAGCAGGTCGGCGCCGGACTCGAGCTCGGCGGGGGTCTCGTCGGAGCGGACGCCGACGCACACCGCGTGCTGGAGCCGGCCGCCCTCCACGCACTCCCGCAGCGCGCGGAACGCGTCGAGGTCGGTGCGGTCGTCGCCGACGTAGACGGCGGCGTCGAGGTCCTCGTCGCGCAGCAGCCCGTGGACCCCGCGGCCCTTGTCGAGCGCGATCGGCGGGCGGACCTCGAGCACCTTGCGCCCCCAGTGGACGTGGAAGCCCGCGGCCGTCGCGCCCTCCGCGACGGCCTTCACCGCCGCCTCCGCGCCCTCCTCGTCGGGCGCGCCGCGCCAGTGGAAGGCCATGATCGGGCCCTTGTCCTCGAGGCGGACGCGCAGGACGCGCAGCTCCTCCCCGTTCGCGCCCTCGGCGAACTGGTGCACGCGGCGCTGCCACGCGCCGGCCTCGCGGTCGACCTCGACCTGCGTGCGGCCGGGCCGCAGGACCTCCGCCCCGTGGTTGCCGACGTACGCGATCGTGCCGAGCGACACGATCTGGCGCGCGATCGCCGCCCGCCGGCCGCTGACGCAGGCGACGCAGCCGTACTCGCGCGCGATGCGGATCAGGACGGCGCGCGTCGCCTCCGGCACCGCGGCGTCGTCGGCGTGGCGGACGATCGGCGCGAGCGTGCCGTCGACGTCCAGCAGGACCGCCGCGCGGGCCGGGTCGGCGCGCAGCGGCGCGAGCGCCTCGGCAAGCGTGGCGGCGGGGGGCACGGCGCCTAGTATGCCCGAGCATGGAGCGGCGCCGGTGGCTGATGCTGGCCGTGGTCGGCACGCTCGGCGGGGCGTTCAGCGGCCTCTTCGGCGTCGGGGGAGGGATCGTCATGGTGCCGCTCCTGATCCTCTGGGCCGGCTACGACGAGCGGCGCGCGACGGGCACGTCTCTGGCCGCGATCGTGATCATCGCGACCGTCGCGGCGACGACCCAGGCGGCCTACGGGAACGTCCACGTCGATGACGGGCTTCTGGTCGGCCTGCCGGCGGTCGGCGGCGTGCTGTTCGGCACGTGGCTCCAGCAGCGCGTGGCGGTCCGCTGGATCTCGCTGGGCTTCGCCGTCCTGCTGGTCGCGATCGCGGTGAAGCTGGTGGTGGGCGGATGATCGAGGCCGTCCTCATCGGCGTCGCGGCGGGCGTGATCGCCGGGATGTTCGGCGTCGGCGGCGGGACGCTCTTCGTCCCCGCGCTGACGATCTTCCTCGGGCTGAGCCAGCTCGAGGCGGAGGCGACGTCGCTCCTCGCGATCGTCCCCGTCGCGCTCGTGGGCGCGTGGCGCCAGCACGGCTACGGCAACCTGCGCGTCAGCGACGGGGTGACGGTCGGGCTGCTCGCGACGGGCGGCGCGGTCATCGGCGTCGTGCTCGCCAACGCGCTGCCCGAGCGCGTGCTCGAGATCGCGTTCGCGGGGCTGCTCGTCGCCGTCGCCGCGCAGATGATCCGCCGCTCGCTGCGGGCGCCGGAGTGAGCACGCCGCTCTCCCGCTGGCGCGCGTCCCCGGCGCGCCTCGCGTCGCTGATGTTCGGCCTCGTGATCTTCGGCGCCGGCGAGGCGCTGCTGATCGCCTCCGAGCTCGGCAACTCCCCGTGGACGGTCTTCGCCGAGGGCCTCGAGGTGCAGACGCCGTTGAGCGTCGGCGCGGCGACCGTCGTGACGAGCTTCGTGATCCTGCTCCTCTGGATCCCGCTGCGGCAGCGCCCGGGGCTCGGGACGATCGCGAACGCCGTCGTCGTCGGGCTGGCGATCGACGCGACGCTGCTGGTGCTGCCCGAGGACGCCGCGCTCGTGCCGCGGATCGGCGAGGTCGTGATCGGCATCGCGCTCGTCGCGCTCGGCAGCGCGTTCTACCTCGGCGCCGCGCTCGGCCCGGGCCCGCGCGACGGCCTCATGACCGGCCTGCACCGCATCACGGGCCGCTCGGTCGCGCCGCTGCGCACCGGGATCGAGGTCGCCGCGCTCGTCGTCGGCGTGATCCTCGGCGGCACCTTCGGCCCGGGCACGAT
>DASZDF010000137.1:0-4375 GCA_035942275.1 Solirubrobacteraceae bacterium
GCCCAGGGCTACCTCGGGGCGATCATCCCCACCGAGTACGGCGGGGCGGGGCTCGACTACGCGACCTACGGGCTGATCGTCGAGGAGATCGGGCGGGCGGACTCGGCGATGCGCACCGTCGTGTCGGTGCAGACCTCGCTCGTGTGCAGCGCGATCCTGCGCTGGGGGACCGAGGAGCAGAAGCGCGCCTACCTCCCGAAGCTGTGCGCGGGGGAGTGGCTCGGGTGCTTCGGCCTGACCGAGCCCGACACCGGCTCGGACGCCGCCAACCAGAAGACGCGCGCGCGACGCGAGGGCGACCGCTGGATCATCAACGGCGCGAAGATGTGGATCTCGATGGGCAACTTCGCCAAGGTGGCGCTGGTCTTCGCGCAGCCCGATCCGGCGCTGAAGCACCGCGGCCTCGCGTGCTTCCTCGTCGACACCGACCAGCCGGGCTTCCTCCCGTCGGCGATCGAGGGGAAGATGGGCCTGCACGGCTCCGACACCGCGGCGATCGCGCTCGACGACGTCGAGGCGACGGGGATGCTCGGCGACGTCGGCGACGGGTTCAAGGTCGCGATGAGCGCGCTCGACTCGGGCCGCTTCTCGGTCGCCGCCGGCTGCGTCGGGATCTGCCAGGGCTGCGTCGACGAGTCCGTCGCCTACGCGAAGGAGCGCGAGCAGTTCGGCCGCCCGATCGCCTCGTTCCAGCTCGTGCAGGCGATGATCGCCGACATGAAGGTCAAGGCCGACGCCGCGCGGATGCTGGTGTGGCGGTCGGCGTGGCTGAAGGACCGCGGCGAGCCGAACACGCTCGAGACGTCGGTGGCGAAGCTTTATGCGACCGAGGCGGCGGTCGAGTGCGCGAACACGGCGATCCAGGTCCACGGCGGCGCCGGGTACGTCGACGACCATCCCGTCGAGCGGTGGTTCCGCGACGTGCGGGTGACCACCCTCTACGAGGGGACGTCGCAGATCCAGAAGCTCATCATCGGGCGCGCGCTGACCGGCATCAACGCGCTGGTGCCCGACCCGGCATGACCCTCGGCGTCGTCGGCGCCGGCACGATGGGCGCCGGCATCGCACAGCTCGGCTGCCAGGCGGGCGAGCGCACGCTCCTGCTCGACGCGGACGCGGGCGCGCTCGCGCGCGCACGCGAGCGGATCGCGAAGCGGCTCGACGCCGAGCAGCTCGCGCTGCTGGAGCTGGTCGGGTCGACGCACGACCTGGCGGGGTGCGACGTCGTCGTCGAGGCGGTGCCGGAGGACCTCGCGCTCAAGCAGCGCGTCTTCACCGAGGTCGCCGAGGTCGCGGGGCCGGAGTGCGTGCTCGCGACGAACACGTCGTCGATCCCGGTGACCGCGGTCGCGGCCGGCGTGCCCGGGCCGGAGCGCGTCGTCGGGATGCACTTCTTCAACCCCGCGCCCGTGATGAGGCTCGTCGAGGTGATCGCGGGCGTCGACTCGGCGGACTGGGCGGTCGAGCGCGTGCGCGCGCTCGGCGAGGCGATGGGGCGGCACGTGATCGACGCGGCCGACGGCCCCGGGTTCCTCGTCAACCGGTGCAACCGGCCGTTCGGCCGCGAGGCGCTGCGCTGCCTGCAGGAGCGGATCGCGGACGTCGAGACGATCGACCGCATCGTGCGCATGGGCGGCGGCTTCCGGATGGGCCCGTTCGAGCTGATGGACCTCGTCGGCGTCGACGTCGGGTTCGAGGTCGCGAAGTCGTTCTACGCGCTGTCGTTCGGGGAGCCGCGCTGGCGCCCGTCGCCGCTCCAGGCGCGGATGGCGGCGAGCGGACGGCACGGGCGCAAGACCGGGCGCGGCTGGTACTCGTACGAGGACGGGCCCCACCGGCCCGACGACCCGCCGCCGCCGAGCGGCGAGCGCGGGGCCGCCGGACGCGGGTCGGAGGGATCGGGCGCCGACGCGACGCTCGTCGTCATCGCCGGCCGCTCGCCGCTCGCGGACGAGCTCTTCGAGGCGGCGCTCGCCGCGGGGTTCGACGCGCGGGCGCCGGACGACGTCGAGGGGGAGGTCCCGTGGCTGGCGATCGACTGCGGGCGCGACGACGAGGACCCGCCGCTCGAGGGCGCGCCGCAGCTCGTGCTCTGCGACGGCGGCTCGCTCGCGGCGCTCGACGGCGACGGACCGTCGGTCGGCTTCCACGCGCTCCCGCCGCTCGCGGCCTCGGCGCTGGTGGAGCTGACGCGCGGCCCGTACAGCTCGGCGGCCGCGGGCGAGCGGGCGGAGGCGTTCTTCGCGACGCTCGGCAAGCACACCGCCTGGGTCGGCGACGCCCCGGGTCTCGTGCTCGGCAGGATCGTCTGCCAGATCGTCAACGAGGCGGCGTTCGCGCTGGGCGAGGGCGTCGGGAGCGCTGCCGACATCGACAGCGGCATGGTGCTCGGCATGAACCACCCGCGCGGACCGCTGGCGTGGGCCGACCTCATCGGGCTCGAGCACGTGGCGGCCGTGCTGTCGGCCCTGCGGGCGGAGACGGGCGAGGAGCGCTACCGGCCGGCGCCCGAGCTGCGCCGCCGCGTCGCGCTCGGCCTCACGTTCCACGAGGACCGCACGTTGTACTGACGTGCCGCCGCCCTTCCAGCGCCTGCTCGACGAACACGGCGAGAGCGTCCTGCGCTTCCTCGCCGCGTCGGTCGGGCCGGTGGACGCCGACGACTGCTTCCAGGAGACGGTGATCGCGGCGCTGCGTGCGTACCCGCGGCTGCGCCACAGCGACAACCTCCGCGGCTGGCTGCTGACGATCGCGCACCACAAGGCCCTCGACCACCACCGTGCGCGGGCGCGCCGCGCCGTGCCGGTCGAGGATCCCGACCCCGGCAGCGCCGACGCGGCGCCCGCCCGCGACGACGGCCTGTGGGACGCCGTCAACGGACTTCCCCCCAAACAGCGGGGCGCGGTGCTGCTGCGCTTCGTCGGCGACCTCTCGCACCGCGAGATCGCGAAGGCGCTCGACTCCTCCGAGGAGGCGGCGCGGCGCGCGCTGGCCGACGGCCTCGCCAAGCTACGCAAGGAGTGGACACCGGCATGACGACCACGAACCACAGCGCGCCCGAGCGCGACGGCGCGGACGCCGTCGCCGCCGCCCTGGGCGCGGGCCCGTCCGCCCTCGACGTCGCCGGGGCCGTCCGCCGCGCGACCGAGCGCGCGCACGCCGAGGGGCTCGTCGACGTGACGTACGCGCGCGTCGACTGCCCGCTCGGGCCGCTCGTCGCCGCCGCCACGCCGCGGGGGCTCGTGCGGCTCGCGTACGAGGACTTCAACGGCGGCGTCGACGCCGTCCTCGACCACCTCGCGACGCGGCTCTCGCCGCGGATCGTCGAGCGGCCCGCCGGGTTCGACCCGCTGCGCCGCGAGCTCGACGAGTACTTCGAGGGGCGCCGCCGCGGCTTCGACGTCGACGTCGACTGGGCGCTCACCACCGGCTTCACCCGCCGCGTCCTGCAGGCGACGGCGGCGATCCCGTTCGGCGAGGTCAGCACGTACGGCAGGATCGCGGCGGCGGCCGGCAGCGAGCGCGCGACCCGCGCGGCCGGCAACGCGCTCGGCTCGAACCCGATCCCGATCGTCGTCCCGTGCCACCGCGTCCTGCGCACCGGCGGGAAGCTCGGCGGCTACACCGGCGGCCTGGAGAAGAAGGAGCGGCTGCTGACGATCGAGGGCGTCCTGTCCGAACGGCTGGCGTAGCGCACCGCAGCAGGCGTAGGCTCGCGCCATGCGCCTGCTCCTCGTGGCCTCGCTCATCCTCGGGGCGGCGCTGACGGCGCCGGCGCCCGCGGCCGCCGAGCTGCTGGGGTTCGGCAGCACCGGCGCCTGGCTGATCGCCGACGACGGAGCGACACGGACCGCGCTGCCCGCCGCGGTGGGCGCGTCCGGCTCGTGGTCGCCGGACGGCGAGCGGCTCGTCCTCAGCACGTACTCCCGCTCGGCGTGGCGGCTGGTCGTGGGGCCGCCCGGCGGGCCGTTCGGAGAAGTCCCGGGCGGCGCCGGCCTGGAGGAGCCCGCGTGGTCGCCGGACGGCACGACGCTGGCGGCGGTGACACGCGAGGGGCCGATCCGGAGGATCGTGCTCCTTCCCGCCGAGGGCGGGACGCCGCGCCCGATCACCGCCGGCGCCGAGGACTCTCATCCGGCCTGGGCGCCGGACGGCTCCACGATCGCGTTCGACCGCGTCGATCCCGCCGTCCAGCAGCCGGTCCCCGTCACCGACCTGATGGCGGTCGGCACGGACGGCACCGGGCTGCGCGTCGTCACCAAGGACGGCAGGGACCCGGACTTCTCGCCGGACGGCACGCGGATCGCCTTCGCCTCGGCCCGCGACGACTACGGGGAGGCGTGCGAGAACGAGGGGACCGAGGACGGGTTCTGCT
>DASZDF010000138.1:0-10335 GCA_035942275.1 Solirubrobacteraceae bacterium
GCACAGCGTCAAGCAGCAGTTGGCGGTCCTCGCTTCGCGGGTCGCGCTCGCCAATACGGGGGTCGACGAGCATCAGGTCGTCCCCGTCCCGAGGGGCCTTGCGTGGAAAGGCGCCGTCATCGAGTCCGAGCAAGCCGACGACGCGGTGCGGGACCGAGCGCATCGGCACGAGCGTGCACACGGTCAGGTGGCCCGTGCGGAAGTTCGCCCGCGTCGGGCGGCCGGCGAGGCGCTCCGAGAGCAGCGAGCGCATCTCGGGGAGCGAGAGCGCGTTGCCCGAGCCCGACGCCGCCTCGGACGCGACGTCGTCGAGGATCCGCTGAAGCTCCGCCCGCTGCCACGCGTCGAGCGGGCCGACCGCGGTCAGGAGGTCGGCAGCCGCCGCGAGAGCGTCCGCCCACGCGCCGACGTCCTTCGGCACCGCCATCGCGTCGAGCGTCGCGCCGAGCCGGTCGACCAGCTCCGCGAGGCGGCCGGCGAGGTCGATCACGCCGCTGTCGACGTCGTCCAGCGGCAGCACGCCCTCGAAGAGGCGGCGGCCGTCCTCGGTCATCGTCACGCCGAGGAGCACCCGGTCCAGGCCCGCCCGCCACGTGCCGTGGCCGAGCGCCTGGAGGTCGAACGGGCGCCGGTGCTCGGCGTCGAGCCCCCACCGGATGCCGCTCTGCGCGACCCAGTCCTCGAGCCGGACGAGGTCGTCGTCGTCGAAGCCGAACCGCCGTCGCACCGGCTCGCGGCCGCAGAGGTCGAGCACCTGCGACGCGGTGACCCGCTCCCCCGCGAGGTCGAGCACCTGCGCGACGACGCCTAGCACGGGGTTCGTCTGCCGCAGGGAACGGTCCGCGAGCCGGACGCGCAGGTCGGGCGGGCGGAGGTCCGCCGGCAGGCCGTCGTCGTCGTCCGCCGCCGCGGCCGCGCCGAACGTCGCGTGGATGAGCGGCGCGAACGTCTCGACGTCGGGGCACATGACGATCACGTCGCGCGGCTCGAGCGTCGCGTCGTCCTCGAGCAGGTGCAGAACCGCGTCGCGCAGCACCTCGACCTGCCGCGACCGGCCGTGGCAGGCGTGGACCTGGATGCTGCGGTCCCCGGCATCGAGGAGCGGCCGGCGATCCTCGTCGCCCGGGAGCGGCTCGCCCGGCGGCAGGCGGTCGGCGCGCACGTCGGCCTGGACCCGCGCCAGCAGCGTGTCCTGGCGGTGCTCGACGGGATGGTGGTGCTCCGTCGCGCCGGCGCCCGCGAGGACGAGCTGCATCTCGCGCGCGTCCTGGCCCCACGACGCGAGCAGGCGGTTCCGGGGCGTGGCGACCGTCGGGTCGGCGGCGCGCCGGACGACCTCGGGCGAGCCGATCCGCTCCCACAGCGCCGCGGAGGGGTGCAGGAGGAACAGGTGCACGTCGCGCTCCGCGGCCAGCGCGACGAGGACGTCCCGGTAGCCGGCGGGCAGACGGGTCAGGTTGAAGAGCGAGACGCGCGCCGGGAGATCGACGACGCCCGGCTCGCTGCGCAGGCGCGCGCACGCGTCACGCAGGCGCTCGGCCGGCCCCGGCTCGCCGATCCGCTCGCGCAGGCAGTGCCACAGGCGCGGCTGCCAGTGCCCGTCGAGGCCGCCGCCCGCCGCCCATTCGCGCACCATCTCCGGCCGGTGCGTGGCATAGCGGTCGAAGAGCTCAGCGAGGTGCCGCACGACCGGGAACCGGCGGCCCTGGCGCAGCGGGTCCGTGCCGTCGCCGAGGTGCGCCGCGAGCGTCGCGAGCCACGGCTCCGACAGCCGCTCGTCGACGACGTCGAGCAGCGGCCAGACCGACCGCTCGGGCAGCCACGAGTCGGCGTCGGGGTCCACGCCGGCCGCCACCGCGACGGCGTCGGCGACGAGCCGGCGGGGCGGGGGGAACTCGACGTTCGCGCACACGCCGAGCCGGTCCGACAGCCGCTGGGAGATCCACCGCTCCATGCCGCGGGTGGGGACCGAGACCACCTCGGGCGCGAACGGGTCGGGCGGCGGCGCCGCGAGCAGGTCGCGCAGCGCCTCGACGAGCCCGTCGGCGCGGTCGGCTCGGTGGACGTGGAGCACGGCCGGGACGGTAACGCGACCGGTGCGACATGATCGAGCGATGGCCGGAACCTTCTCCTCCTCCCTCGCCGAAGAGCTCGCGCCGGGCGTCCGCGACCGGCTGATCCGGTACGCGCGCGTCGACACGCAGTCGGTCCGCGACCGCGAGCGGTCGCCCAGCTCGCCCGGCCAGCTCGTGCTGCTGGAGATGCTGCGCAGCGAGCTCGTCGACATCGGGCTCGAGGACGCCGAGGTCGACGCGAACGGCTACCTCTTCGCCACGCTCCCGGGGACGGCCCGGGACGCGCCGGTCATCGGCCTGCTCGCCCACGTCGACGTCAGCCCCGACGCGCCCGCCGAGGGCGTCGAGCCGCTCGTCCACGAGAGCTACGACGGGAAGCCGATCGCGCTCCCGCGCAACGGCACCGTGCTCGACCCGGAGCGCATGCCGGAGCTGGGCGGCAGGGTCGGCCACGACATCGTCACGAGCAGCGGGGACACCCTCCTCGGCGCGGACGACAAGGCCGGCGTCGCCGAGATCATGACCGCCGTCGCGCACCTCGCCGCGCATCCGGGGCTGCCGCGGCCGACCATCCGCGTCGGCTTCCTGCCCGACGAGGAGATCGGCGAGGGCGCGACGCTCTTCGACATCGAGCGCTTCGGCGCCCGGTGCGCGTACACGTTCGACGGCTCCGAGGTGGGCGAGCTCCAAGACGAGACGTTCACCGGCTCGGAGGTCACGGTCACCATCACGGGCGTCGACATCCATCCCGGCTTCGCCACCGGCCGGATGGTCAACGCGACGCGCCTGGCGGGACGGATCCTCGCCGAGCTCCCGGCCGACCAGGCCCCCGAGACCACCGAGGGGCGCCAGGGGTTCATCCACCCGTACGAGGTCCACGGCGACGCGGCCCACGCGACGATCAAGGCGATCGTGCGCGACTTCGAGGAGGAGCTGCTTGAGCAGCACGTCGACACCGTCCGTCAGCTCGCGCAGCGGGTGGCGGACGCGGAGCCGCGGGCGCGGATCGAGGTCGAGGTCCGCAAGCAGTACCCGAACATGCGCGACCACATCGCGCCGTTCCCGGAGAGCGTCGAGCACGCCGCCGAGGCGATCCGGCGCGAGGGCCTCGAGCCGGTGCGCAACCCGATCCGCGGCGGGACCGACGGCTCCCAGCTCAGCGCCGACGGGCTGCCGACGCCGAACATCTTCACCGGCGGCCACGAGTACCACTCGGTGCGCGAGTGGGCGTCCGTGCACGACATGGCGTCGGCGGCGGCCGTGGCCGTCCGGCTCGCGGAGGTGTGGGCGGAGGCCTCCTAGCCCAGCGCTTCGTGCGCCGCGCGCCGGCCCGCCTCGAGGCCCGCCCGCACGAGCGAGACGTCACCCTCGAGCCGGCTGGGCCGGGGTGACCCGGCGGGCGGGCGGATCTGGAGGATCGCCGGCTCCAGCGACGGGTCGCGGGCGTGTCGCTCGAGCAGCTCCTCGTCGGCCGTCTCCCGCTCGAACCGCGTGCGGAACGCGGTCTCGACCGCCGGCCCGAGCCGGCGCAGCGCCCGCGCCATCAGCGCCCCGCTCGCGCGGCCCGGCCGCTCGACGGTCTCGCCCGACCGCCGCGACCGCAGCACCAGCATGTGCGTCGCGCCGTCGGCGAGCGCGGCGTGGAACGGGATCGCCGCCGAGAGGCCCGCGTCGACGAACCGGCGTCCGTTCAACGAGACCGGCGGCCCGGCGAGCAGCGGCAGCGCGGCCGACGCGCGCAGCGCGAGGCGCAGCGACACGGGATCGGAGACCGAGGCGTGCAGGTCGACCGCCTCGCCCGTCGACACGTCGGTCGCGATCGGATGCAGCTCCGTGGGCGACGCGAGGACCGCCTCGAACAGGCCGGGCGACAGCTGCTCGTAGCGCTCCTCGACCAGCCCCTCGACGTCGACGACGGGTCGGCGCAGCAGGGCGCGGCGCCGGGAGATGAGCTCGCCGACGAGTCCGGGGTCGGTCCACGTCGGGATCCCGTCCCGCACGCGGCCGGACACGAGCCACATCGCGTTGAGCGTTCCCGCCGAGGAGCCGTACGCCGCGTCGAACGCGTCGGTCAGCCCCAGCTCGTCGAGCGCCAGCGCCATGCCGCCGGACACCGCGCCGCGCATGCCGCCGCCCTCGACGACGAGGGCCACCCGGGCACCGGGTGGCCGCGTTCGCAGGGCTTCGATGACCGGATGTGCCATCCCGCCCGGCACTTCATACCGGAGCGGGAAGGCGAGGGCTCAGTAGCCGCGGAGCGTCTCCACCGGCGGGGCCAGCGGCTCGGTCGTCCAGGCCGGCGTCGGGTCGACCGGCGCCGCGGGCGTCGAGGCGGGCGTCGCCTCGCCGGCACCGCCGATCGAGAAGTCGAGCGTTCCGAGCTCCGGCGCGGCGGCCGCCAGCATCAGCAGCGCGAGAGCCAGGACGAGCAGTCCGACGAGCAGTGGGTGCTTCGGATGAGAAGGCAGTGCGTGCATCACGACCTCCGCGCTTCGATCGTCAACTCGGTGTCTGCCAGCGAGCCGGTACGCCGCGCGGCGAACGGGCAGTGCCCTCCGCTCGAGGGCGATGGCCGGCCGCCAGACCGCGGCGATCGGCCCTGCACGACACCCGGTGGCCCGGGGCGCCCGACTCGCTGGGTTGTCCTTCGCGTCTACGTCGATAGGCCGCTCGCGGCGCGTGTCAACCCCTACGCGGCCGATGTCTCGAGCTGCCGCTGCTCGGTGCCCGAGCCGATGGCGATCGTCCTCGGCTTCAGCGCCTCCGGCTTCGGGACCACCAGCGAGAGCACGCCGTTGTCCATGCGCGCGGAGACCTGGTCGGGATCGACGCCCTTCGGCAGCCGCAGCCGGCGCTCGAACGCGCCGAAGCTCCGCTCCGCGAACGCCCACCGCGAGCCCTCGGGCAGCGGCGGCCGCTTGCGCTCGCCGCGCACGATCAGCTCGCCGTCGGCGACCTGGATGTCGAGCTCGTCGGCGGTCATCCCGGGCAGGTCCATCGTGAGGACCATGTCGTTCTCGCCGACGGTCACGTCCGCGGTCGGCAGGAAGCCGGCGTGACTCGCGTTCGGCAGCAGGGAGTTGAACGGGACGAACGGGTCGAACAGCATTCCTGTCCACCTCCTTCGCACGAGTCGTCTCTTGGGATCCACACACTCCGATAGGCCGCTCCCGCCGAACGTCAAGGGGCTGAGCGACGCCGGCGTCCTGCTGCGCCGGCTCGGCGCACGGCGCCCGCTCGGCGGCGCTGTCGAGCACGATCTCGTCCGGCGCGCGCAGCAGGGCGACGCGCACGCCCGGGCGGAGCTGGTCGAGGCGCTGCTCCCGCTCGTCGCGTCGGTCGCGCGCACCTACCGCACCTCGCCGACGATCCACCGGACCGAGCTGCTCCAGGAGGGCGTCGTCGGCGTCCTGCGCGCGCTCGAGCGCTACGAGCCCGAGCGCGGCGTGCCCTTCTGGGCGTACGCGTCATGGTGGGTGCGGCAGGCCATGCAGCAGCTCGTCGCCGAGCTGACGCGCCCGGCCGTCCTCTCCGACCGCGCGCTGCGCCACCTCGCCCGCCTCAAGGAGGCCCACCGCGACGTCCTGCAGGCCGAGGGCCGGGAGCCCAGCCGCGACGAGCTGGCGGAGCGCAGCGGGCTCGAGCCCGAGCAGGTGGACGACCTGCTCGCCGTCGAGCGCCCGGCGCGCTCCCTCGACGCGCCGCCACCGGGGTCCGACGACGCCGCCGTCGGCACGTTCGGCGAGCTGATCGCCGACCCGCTGGCCGAGGACGCCTACGAACGCGTGCTGGCGGCGATCGACGGCGGCGAGCTGCTGCGGCTGCTGTCGGGCCTGTCGGATCGCGAGCGGGAGGTCCTCACCGCCCGCTACGGGCTCGAGGGCGGCGAGGAGGAGAGCCTGCGCGACATCGGGTCGCGGCTCGGGCTCAGCGGCGAGCGCGTCCGGCAGCTCGAGCGCCGGGCGCTGGGGAAGCTGAGCGCCGCCGCGGGCGTCGAGGACTGACCGTATTTGCGGCTTCGCCCGGCCGGAGCGTCCTCCTGCGCTCGTATCGTCAACCGGCCGAGATGCCGGACTACCTGCCCTTCGAAGACCGCCGCCCGAGCACCGAGTACCAGGACATGCTCCGGACGATCCGCGACACCGGCGTCCGGGTCGAGACGAAGCAGGGCGTCGACGCGCTCGCGGTCGCCGGCCACGCGATGCGGTTCGGAATGCAGCACGGGGCGCCGGTCATCACCGAGCGGTCGATCAAGGGCTTCGCGTCCAAGGCCATCGGCGAGCTGTGCGCCTTCATCAACGGCGCCCGCACCCTCGACGAGTTCCGCGCCTTCGGATGCGACTGGTGGGACGCGTGGGCAACCGAGGAGAAGTGCGTCAAGCGCGGCCTCGGGACCGGCGACCTCGGCCCCGGCTCCTACGGCCACGCGTTCGCGAACTTCACGACGAACCTCGACGACGAGAGCGACGAGGGGTTCGACCAGCTCCCGCACCTCATCAAGAAGCTCCAGGACCTCCCCGAGGACCGGACCGCCCTGATGAGCCCGTGGATCCCGAACGCCAACCACCGCGACGCGAGCACGAGGTCCCGCAACACGATCGCGCCGTGCCACGGGTGGATCCACGCGCTCGTGTTCAACGGCAAGCTGCACGTCATCCACAACCAGCGCTCGGGCGACACGCCGATCGGCGTCCCGAGCAACATGGTCCAGTACGCGGCGCTCGCGCTGATGATCGAGCACCTCACCGGCTACGAGCTCGTCGAGTACGTGCACTGGATCCAGTACGCGCACATCTACGTCAACCAGCTCGACCAGGTCGACGAGATGCTCCGTCGCGAACCACGTCGCCTCCCCACGCTGAGCCTCACCGACGACGGCCGCCGCATCAGCGACGTCCACGACTTCCGCGGCGAGCACTTCCTCATCAGCGACTACGAGCCGCACCCCGCGATCCGCGACATCCCGGTCCTCACGTGACGATCGCCCTCGTCGTCGCCCACAGCCGCAACCGCGTCATCGGGCGCGACGGCGACCTGCCCTGGCACCTGCCGACGGACCTGCGCCGCTTCAGGGACCTGACGACGGGCGGGACGGTCGTGATGGGCCGCAGGACGTGGGAGTCGATCCCCGAGCGGTTCCGGCCGCTGCCCAACCGGCGCAACGTCGTCGTGTCGCGGAACGGCTGCGACGCGCCGGAGGTCTGCCGCAGCGTCGAGGAGGCGCTGGCGGACGCGTGCTTCGTCATCGGCGGCGGCGAGATCTACGCGCGGGCGCTGCCGCTCGCGGACCGCGTCTACGCGACGGAGCTGGCCGAAGAGGTGGAGGGAGACGTCTTCTTCCCGCCGCTCGAGGGGTGGCGGGAGGTCGAGCGCAGCGCGCCGATCGAGGAGAACGGCCACGTCTACGAGTTCGCCACCTACGAGCGTGCCTGACGCGCTCTACCACCTGCCCGCCGCCCGCAGCGACGACCAGCGCGCGTACATGGAGGACCTCGAGAGCCGCGGCATCTGCGTGTTCTGCCGCGAGCACCAGCGCGCGGAGATCGAGGTCGACGGCGAGCACTTCTACGTCACCCGCAACCTGTGGCCCTACCGGGGGACGAGGGAGCACTGGCTGATCGTCCCCAACGAGCACGTCCGCGCGTTCGACGAGCTGCCGGACGAGGCCGGCGCCGAGCTGTGGGCGCTCAAGCGCCGGCTGAAGGGCGACGCCGAGGCCACCGCGACGGTCGAGCGCAGCGGCGACATGCGCTACAACGGCGGCAGCGTGGCCCACCTGCACATCCACTTCGTCGTCCTCGAGCGGGCCCCCGCGAAGACCGTGCGCTTCCGGGTCAGCGCGTGGGGCGAGGACTGATGGCGATCACCAGCGGGATCTTCAGCGAGGAGGTCAAGTTCGAGGAGCGGCTGAAGCCGACCCTCGACGAGCTGGCGAAGACGGTCCGCCACCTGAAGGGGATCGGGCTCAAGATCGTGCTGACGTCGGGCTCGTTCGACCTCGTCCACCTCGGGCACGTGAAGTACCTCGCGAAGGCGAAGCAGCTCGGGGACGTGCTGGTCGTCGGCGTCGACAGCGACGCGAAGATCCGCAAGCGCAAGGGCGAGGACCGCCCGATGGTGCCCGAGCAGGAGCGCCTGGAGATGCTCGCCCACCAGCGGCCGGTCGACCTCCTCTACCTCAAGCCCGAGGAGGAGGAGCGGTGGGCGCTCATCAAGGCGGTCGAGCCGGACGTGCTGGTCCTGACCACCGACCACTCCTACTCCGACGACGAGCAGGCCGAGCTGCTGGAGATCGTCGGCGGGATCGAGGTCATCCCCCGCCAGGCGACGATCACGACGAGCGAGCGGATCCGCCAGCTGCACATGCACCTCGGCGAGCGCATCGCGGAGGTGCTGCCCGAGCTGATCCGCGACATCGTGCGGCGCGGATGAACGTCGTCGTCGCCTACGTCCCCGTCCTGCACGAGGGCTACCGGCGGTTCCTGGACGCCCACGGGCGCGGGAGGCGCGTGTTCCTCGTCGGACCGGAGCTGTACGTCGAGTTCCGCCCGCTCGCCAAGGACATCCGCGCGCTCGACGCCGCGACGATGCGCGGCGCGGTGGAGGGGCTCGGGATCGCGAGCGAGGTGCGCGTGCTCGACGTCGAGGGCGCGGAGCGGCTCGCCGAGGAGGCGCCGCGAATCGTGCTGCCGGACGAGGACGTCAGCCACCAGGTCGTCGAGCGGTTCTTCGCGCGCTGCGAGGTCGCCTACGACACGGTCTTCCTGCGCTGGGACAAGACGCGGACCGTGCAGCTCCTGCGCCCGCGCGCCCCGACCGCGGAGCCGGGCGAGCTGGCGTGGGCGGCGGAGCAGGCGGGCAGCGGCAGCGTCGACTGGTGGCGCCAGGTCGGCGCGGCGATCCGCTTCGCCGACGGCATGGTGCGCGCCGCGCACAACGAGCACCACCCGCACCGCCTGAGCGCCTACGCCGCCGGCGATCCGCGCAGCAACTTCTTCAAGGGGGTCGGCTATGACCTCTCGACCGCGACCCACGCCGAGGCGCGGCTGATCGCCTCCGCCGCGCGCGAGGGCCGCGCGACCGCGGGCGCCGAGCTCTACGTCACCGACTTCCCGTGCCCCGCCTGCGCGAAGCTGATCGCGGCCGCGGGCATCGCGAAGCTCGCCTTCCGCGAGGGCTACGCCGTGCTCGACGGGCAGGACGTGCTCGAGGCGGCGGGCGTCGAGATCGTCCAGGCCGCGTAGTGCCGCGCGAGCGCTTCTGGGAGGGCTTCCGGGCCGCGGTCCCGTACGCGATCGCGGGCTTCGTGCTGTCGATGTCGTTCGGCGTGCTCGCCCGCGACGCGGGGTTCTCCGTCATCCAGGCGATCGTGATGTCGGCGGTCGTGTTCGCGGGGTCGGCGCAGTTCACCGCGCTGACGGTCGTCGCGGCGGGCGGCAGCGTCGGCGCGGCCGTCACCGGCGCGGCGCTGATGAACTCGCGCTTCCTGCCGATGGGGATCGCGCTCGCGCCGTCGCTGCCGGGCCGTGCGCTCGTCCGGGGCGCCCAGGGGCAGGCCGTCGTGGACTCGTCGTGGGCGATGGCGCTGCGCGACGACGGGCGCTTCGACCGCTGGTTCCTCTTCGGCGGGACGGCGGTCCAGTACATGACGTGGTCCACCGGCACCATCCTCGGGGCGTTCGCGTCCGGGATCGACGTCGAGCAGTTCGGCCTCGACGCGCTCTACCCGACGTTCTTCCTGGCGCTGCTCATCGCCGAACTCAGGAGCGGGCGCGCGAAGGGCGCCGCGGCGCTGGGCGCGCTCGTCGCGCTCGCGCTGGTGCCGGTCGCGCCGCCCGGGATCCCGATCCTCGTGGCGAGCCTCGCGTCGCTGCTCGGGCTGTGGCGGAGGGAGCCGGCGTGACGAGCAACGAGATCTGGCTCGTGATCGCGCTCTGCGCCGTGGCGACGGCGGTCATCAAGGGCGCGGGGCCGCTCGCGCTCGGCGGCCGCGAGCTGCCGTCGTGGTTCAGCGGGGTCATCCAGCTCATGGCCCCCGCCCTGCTCGCGGCGCTCGTCGCCGTCGCGGCGTTCTCCGATCACGAAGAGTGGGCGATCGGCGCGGACACCGCGGGCGTCGCCGCGGGCGGGCTCGTCCTGTGGCGCGGCGCGAACGTCGTCGTCGGCGCGGTCGCCGAGGAGTGGGGCACCGTGACCGAGCACTTCACCGAGCTGGCCATCGCCGCGCTGACGCTCAACGTGCTCGCCATGAGCTGCTCGT
>DASZDF010000139.1:0-4484 GCA_035942275.1 Solirubrobacteraceae bacterium
GCCCGGCACCGGGCCGAGCACCGGCCGCTCGAAGTCGCTGCCCCGCGGCCCGCCGCCCGCCTCGCGCAGGTTCTGACAGCCGCGGTACGTGCGGACCGTGCCGTCCTCGAAGCGCACCGAGACCTCGAGCGACTCCGGCTCCGTCCCCGCCGGGAAGACGCGCACGAACCCGGGCTGGTCCTTCGCCCGCGCGACGGACACGGTCTCGCCCTCGTGGCGGACGCTGATGGGGGCGACCGTCTCGTCGGCCGCGCCCCAGACAACGGTGCGCGCGGGGCCGTGGCCCCAGGGGAACGTCTGCCGCGGGTCGTCGTGGTCCTGCTGCCGCGGGAAGGGCGCGACCTCGAAGAAGACGTGGTCGCGGCGGAGGTCGCCGCAGACTGGGTACGAGAGCGGCTGCGCGAGCGCGGTGCGCCCGCGCGAGCGGCGGAACTGCGCGCAGGTCTGCCCGGCGCGGTCGCCCCGGCGCTCCGACGCGTCGACGACCCACGGAGGCCCGCCCTCGGGGTCCGGCGCGCTCGGCTGCGGC
This sequence comes from Solirubrobacteraceae bacterium, assembly GCA_035942275.1. Classification (GTDB taxonomy): domain Bacteria; phylum Actinomycetota; class Thermoleophilia; order Solirubrobacterales; family Solirubrobacteraceae; genus CADCVT01. The sequence goes on from DASZDF010000139.1 coordinate 530, forward strand.
GTCGCGCCGAAGGCGAACGAACGGCGCGTCCCGTCCTCGAACTCGAGCGCGACCCGCGGCTGGAGCTCCTCGACGTAGCCGCGGTACGCAGCCACGAACGCCCCGCCCGGGTCGGTCTCGAGCCGCCGCTCGCCCCGCGCGTCGTGGAGGGTCGCGCTGCGCAGGCCGTCGCCCGCGACGCCGTAGACGACCGTGCGCACGTCCTCCGCCCGCTTGCCCGCGAACATCCGCGCGCCGATCATCGCCGGCGGCTCGGCGTCCTGCGCGGCACAGGCGTCGACGCCCAGCAGCGGCAGCGCCCGGAAGCGCCCGTCGAGGCCGACGAGGCCGAACTCGTCCTCGACGACCTGCCCGACCGCGACGCACAGCAGGCCGGTGCGGCTGCGCGACAGCCGGAGCGTCCATGGCGGCGCCTGGTCCGGATCGTCGCCGCGCACGTCCGCGACCTGCGCCGTTCCCGGCTCCGGCGTCGCCTCGGTGGGGACGTCGCGCTCGTTCGCCGACGGGATCGGGTCGCCGGTCACGATGAGCGAGGCGGCGACCGCGAGCCCGGCGAGGAGGAGCGCGGCCGCGAGCGCGAGGATCGCCACGCGGCGCGTGGGCCGGTGCGGCCGACGGGCCGTCGCCGCGGCGACGCGGTCGAGCTCGGTTCCCAACTCGTCGAGGATGCGCAGTCGGTCAGTCATCCGGTCCTCCCTCGACGGTCAGCGCCCGCAGGCGCGGGCCGAGCGCGCGGAGCCCCCGCGACACCCGCGCGCGCACCGCGTCCTCCGGGATGCGCAGGCGCAGCGCGATCTCCTCGTACGGCAGCTCCTCGACGACCCGCAGCACGACCGCCTCCTGCTGCTCGTGGCTCAGGCGGCGCAACTGCTCGCGGATCGCCGGGCGCAGCCGGTCGAGCCCGGCGCGCTCGTCGATCGCGGCGTGGTCGTCCTCGGTGACGTGCGGGACGCGCAGCCCGAGCCGCTCGACCGCCCGCCGCTCGACCCGCCCGCGGCGCCAGTAGCGCGCGAGCATCCGGTGGGCGATCGCGTAGAGGTAGCCGCGCGCCTCCTCGTCCGTCCGCCCGCGGAAGCGCGCGCGACCCGCGAAGGCCTGGGCGAAGGTCTCTGCGGTCAGGTCAAGAGCGATCTGCGTGTCGAGTGTCCGGCGCGCGAAGAAGACGAGCAGCGCCTCGCTCTCCGCGCGGTAGAAGTCGCCGAAGGCGCTCGGATCGCGCGCGGAGCGTCGCAGTGCGGTGGGTTCGCCCGCCATCTGCCCTCAGAGTGTGCAGCGGCGCGCAGCGTGTGACGGTGAGTCGCTAGCAGTCGACCGGCTGCACGGGCACCTCGCCGCCGGATGTCTGCTCGCGCGCGACCTTCATCGCCACCGCGGCGACCGCCGCGATCGGGACCGCGATCGCCGCGCCGACGATCCCGGCCGTGATGCCGCCGATCGTCACCGCGAGGAACACCGCGATCGGGTGCAGCTCCATCTGGCGCCCGACGATCGTCGGGTAGAGCACGTTGCCCTCGAGCTGCTGGACGAGCAGCGTCGCGCCGACGACGAGCAGCGCGTCGACCGGCCCGCCGCTGACGAGCGCGACGAGCGCGCAGACGGCACCCGCCGCGATCGCGCCGACGATCGGCACGAACGCCGCGAAGAACGTGAGGATCGCCAGCGGGATCACGAGCGGCACGCCGACCAGCCACAGCGCGATCCCGATCCCGATCGCGTCGACGACGGCGACCGTCACCACGCCCCGGACGTAGTGGGTCAGCGCCTTCCACGACTCGTCGCCGACCTGCTCCATCGCCGGCCGGCGGGCCTCGGGGAAGAGGTGCACGACCCACGACCACAGCCGCGGACCGTCCTTCACGAAGAAGAAGAGGACGACGAGCATGATGAGCAGCCCGGCGAAGATCTGGCCGACCACCGCCGCCCCGGACAGCAGGCCCGAGGTGATCGCGCCGCTGTTCTCGCGCAGGCGGTCGTCGATGCGGTCGATCTCGCGCTGGACCTTGTCCTCCTCGAGGTGCAACGGCGAGTCGGCCAGGTACGCGCCGAGCTTGTCCGCGCCCTCCTTCACGCGATCGGAGATCGTCCCGAACTCGCCGGCGACGGCGGGCGCGAGCAGCGCGACGATCGCGGCGAACACCGCGAGCGAGCCGACGAACACGATGCTTGTCGCCACCGCGGGGGGCGCGCCGCGCCGCCGGAGCCAGCGCGCGGGCGGGACGAGCAGCGTCGCCAGGAGCAACGCGACGCACACGGGGATGAACGCGAAGCTGATCTTCGTGATCCCGTAGACGACGACGGCCAGCGCCGCGACGCAGACGAGGAAGCGCCAGCTCAGCTCCGACCCGGCGACGAGCAGGCGCGGGATGCGCACGTCGCGAGGGGCGCGGGAACGCGGCGTGGGGCGCAGCGGCGCGCCGGTCCGTGGCTCGTCCTTCACTGTCGCCATCGCCTGCGGGTTACCCAGAGGCCCCGCAGTGCCACTCGGCGCGTTGCCGCTATGCGCGCACGTACGCCAGCACGGCCAGCACCCGGCGGTGCGTCTCGGCGCCCGGCGCCAGGCGGAGCTTCGAGAAGATGCTCGTGACGTGCTTCTCGACGGCGCGCTCGGTCACGACGAGCTCCTCGGCGATCGCGCTGTTCGACTTCCCCTCCGCCATCAGCCCGAGCACCTCGCGCTCGCGCGGCGAGAGCGCCTCGAGCGGGTCCTCGCGCCGCCGGCGGCCGAGCAGCCGCCCGACGACCTCGGGATCGAGCGCCGACCCGCCCTCCCCCACCCGCCGCACCGCGTCGACGAACCGGTCGATGTCGGCGACGCGGTCCTTGAGCAGGTAGCCCAGCCCGTCCGCCCCCTCGGCGAACAGCTCGAGCGCGTAGGCCTCCTCGACGTACTGCGACAGCACGAGGACGCCGACGCCCGGGAAGCGCTCGCGGATCTCGGCGGCCGCGCGGAGCCCCTCGTCGGTCTGCGTCGGGGGCATGCGGACGTCCACGATCGCGACGTCCGGCTTGTGCGCGTTGACCTTCCTGAGGAGGTCCTCGGCGTCGCCGGCCTGCGCGACGACCTCCATCCCCGCGTCCTCGAGCAGCCGCGCGACGCCGGCGCGCAGCAGGACGGAGTCGTCGGCCAGGACTACCCGCACGGCACCCTCGCCCTCACCACGGTCCCGTGCCCCGGCGCGCTCTCGACCTCGAGCCGCCCGGCGAGCGCGGCCAGGCGCTCGGCGAGCCCGCGCAGGCCGGTACCGCTCGACGGATCGGCGCCGCCGACGCCGTCATCGCGCACCTCGATCAGCGCGAACCCGTTCTCGCGGCCGACGCTGACCTCGGCGTGGGTGGCCTCCGCGTACTTCGCGACGTTCGTCAGCGACTCCGCGACCACGAAGTACGCCGCCGCCTCGACGGCCCCCGGCAGCCGCTCCTCCGGCACCGGGCCGACCTCGACCGGCAGCGGCGCGCGGTCGGCGAGCGACTCCAGCGCGGGCTTGAGGCCGCGGTCGGTCAGCACGGCGGGATGGATGCCGCGCGCGAGCTCGCGCAGGTCCTCGAGCGCCGCCCGCGCCTCGTCGCGCGCGCCGGCGAGCAGCTCCCGCGCCGCCTCCGGTCGCTTCTGAAGCTGCGCCTCGATCATCCCGAGCTGGAGCGAGAGCGCGACGCGGCGCTGCTGCGCGCCGTCGTGCAGGTCGCGCTCGAGCCGGCGTCGCTCGGACAGCGCGGCGTCGACGAGCAGCGCCCGCGAGCGCTGCAGCTCCTCCACCCGCGCGCGCAGCTCCGCGTCGAGGCGCTCGTTCTCGAGCGCGAGCGCGGCCGCGGACGCGACCGCCCGGACGAGGTCGGGGGCGTCCTCGGCGAGGCCTGGGTCGTGGACGAGGGCACCCACGCGGACGCCCTCGCGCTCGACGCCGGTGACGCCGCGCTCGGGCAGCTCCAGCGTGCGGCCCTCGACGTCGACGTACTC
>DASZDF010000140.1:0-1616 GCA_035942275.1 Solirubrobacteraceae bacterium
GGACGAGGCGGGCTGGGAGCTCAAGCGGCTCGGCGTGACGCGCGCGCTCCTCGTCACCGACCCGCGCGTGAGCGCGGCCGGCCACCCCGACCGCGTCCGCGCGTCGATCGAGGACGAGGGGATCGAGGTCGTCGTGTACGACCGCGCGCACGTCGAGCCGACGCTGGAGTCACTGCAGGACGCCGCGGACTTCGCGCGCGACGCGCGCGTCGACGGGTTCGTCAGCGTCGGCGGCGGCTCCTCGATGGACACGGCGAAGGTGGCCGACCTCGTCCTCTCGCACCCCGCGCCGGTTATGGAGTACGTGAACCCGCCGGTCGGCGGCGGCCGCAAGCCTCCGAGCCCCCTCCTCCCCCACCTCGCGATCCCCACCACGCCGGGCAGCGGCAGCGAGGCGACGACCGTCGCCGTCCTCGACCTCCCCGAGCTCAAGGTGAAGAGCGGCATCTCGCACCGCTACCTGCGCCCCTCGCAGGCGGTGGTCGACCCCGAGCTCACGAGGACGCTCGCCGGCGAGGTGGTGGCCTCCGCCGGCCTCGACGTCATCTGCCACGCCGCGGAGTCGTTCCTCTCGAAGCCGTACACGGCGCGGCCGAAGCCCGCCTCGCCGGACGAGCGCCCGCCCTACCAGGGCTCCAACCCCGTCGCCGACCTGTGGAGCGCCCGCGCGCTCGAGTACGGCGGGCGCTTCCTGCGCCGCGCCGTCGCCGACGCGGACGACGTCGAGGCCCGCGGCGCGATGATGCTCAGCGCGACGCTGGCGGGGATCGGGTTCGGCTCGGCGGGCGTCCACATCCCGCACGCCTGCGCGTACCCGATCGCCGGGCTCAGGCACGAGTACCGGCCCGCCGGCTACCCGGACGACCACGGCTTCGTCCCGCACGGCCTGTCGGTGATCGTGACGTCGCCGGCGGCGTTCGCGTTCACCTACGAGGCGGCGCCGGAGCGCCACGAGCACGTGGCGGCGCTGCTCGACGCGCCGGGCCGCGGGCCTCAGGCGCTGCCGGACGCGCTGCGCTCGCTCATGCGCGACGTCGGAGCGCCCGAACGGATCCGGGCGTTCGGCTACACGGAGAGCGACGTCCCAGCGCTCGTCGAAGGAGCGCGCAAGCAGGCCCGGCTGCTGACCGTCGCGCCGCGCGAGCCGTCGGACGACGATCTCGACCAGATCTTCCGCGCCTCGCTCTAGCGCCGGGCGCGCGCAGGATCAGCGCGGCGTCGCGCGCGATGAGCGGCCCTCCGCCGCGGCGGAACGTCGCGCGGAGGATCGCCGTCACGGTGCCCCGCCTCCGGACGAGGTCGCTGGCGACCGGCGTGAGGAGGCGGCGGATCGGCAGCTCGCTGCCCGCCGCGAGCGTGACCGGCCGCGCCTTCGACGTCAGGAAGAGCTTGCCGCCCCTGCGCCGCAGCTTCAGCGACGCGCGGACCACGCACGCCGGCCCGTTCGGCGGGCACACGGCCGCGAAGCCCGTGCCGAGCCGGAGGCGCCCGCCGCGGCGGCGCCGCAGCCGCACCGGGCCGCGCTGCACGAGCGACGGCTCGCCGGTGACCCCGGGGAAGGCCCGCGCGGGCGGGGCGGGCGGAGCGGGCGGGGGCTCCTGCTGCGGCGGCGCGGG
>DASZDF010000141.1:0-6935 GCA_035942275.1 Solirubrobacteraceae bacterium
ACAGCCCACATCCCGCTGCACGAGGAGCGCGGCGGCTTCCAGATCTTCAACCCCGGAAGCCCGACCGACCGCCGGCGCCAGCCACGCCACACGATGGGCCTGGCGGAGGTCAGAGCGGGTCGGGTCCGCTTCCGCCTCGTCGCCCTGGACTGAGCGCGAGTTCATACGCTCGAAGGATGCCGGACGCCTACGCGCTCCTCGACGCCCTCTTCTCGCACGCCCCGATGGGGCTCGCGTTCTGGGACGACGAGCTGCGCTACCGCCGGATCAACACGGCGCTGGCGGAGATGAACGGCCTCGCGCCCGACGACCATCTCGGCCGCACGACGACCGAGGTCCTGGGGCCGGAGATCGGAGAGCGCGTCGCGGAGACCCTCCGGCGCGTCCAGTCGACCGGCCGCCCGCTCGTCGACGTCGACGTGTCCGGGACGACGCCCGCCTCGCCCGGCGAGCGGAGGCAGTGGCTCGCGAGCTACTACCCGGTGCCCAGCGCCGACGGCGAGCTGCTCGGCGTCGCCGGGCTGGTGCTCGAGGTCACGCGGGAGCGGCGGGCCCGCCGCGCCGCGCAGACGGCCACCGCGCTCCTCGACGCGATCTTCAGCGCGGCGCCGGTCGGCGTCGCGTTCTGGGACCTCGAGCTGCGCTACCGCCGGTTGAACCCGGCGCTCGCGACGCTGAACGGCACGTCGCCGGAGCAGCACCTCGGCCGCACGCCCGGCGAGCTGCTCGGCGACCTCGGCGAGCGGATCGAGGCGATCCTGCGCGAGGTGATCGACAGCGGGTCCGCGGTCGTCGACCGGGAGCTCGACAGCGACCTCGACGGCGTCGCGATCCACCGCCAGCTCACGATCTTCCCGGTCACCGGGCCCGACGGCGAGCCGATCGGCGTCGCCGGCGTCGTCCGCGACGTCAGCGCACAGCACGAGGCCGAGGCCGATCGCACGCGGCTGCTGCGCGAGGCGCTGACCTCGCGGGCCCAGGCGGAGGCCGCGCAGGTGCGCGCGGAGGCGGCGACGGCGGAGGCCGAGGCCGCGCGGCGCCGCACCGAGTTCCTGTCCGCGGCCGGCGCCCGGCTCGCCGCGGTGACCACCGACTACGAGGCGACGCTGCGCGAGGTCGCCCGCGTCGCCGTCCCCGCGATCGCGGACTGGTGCACGTTCACCCTCGCCGAGCGCGGGGACCGGTACCGGACCGTCGCGGTCGCGGCCGCCGACCCCGAGCTCGAGCGCCTCGCGATGGAGATGATGGAGCGCTACCCGCCGCGGGCCGACGCGCCGACGGGCGCGGCCCGCGCGATCCGCACCGGCGAGAGCCAGCTCGTCAGCGAGATCCCCGAGGACCTCCTGGCGAGCGTCGCGCAGGACGACGAGCACCTCGCGTTCCTGCGGCGTCTGGGGATCAGCTCCGGCATCACCGTCCCGCTGAAGACGCGCGGCCGCACGCTCGGGGCGCTGACGCTCGTCGCCGCCGAGTCCGGCCGCCGGTACGGCGACGACGACCTGCGCCTCGCCGAGATCCTCGCGGCGCGCGCCGGGCTCGCCGTCGAGAACGCGCGCCTGTACGAGGAGCGCTCGCACATCGCGCGCACGCTCCAGCGCAGCCTGCTCCCGCCGGCACTGCCCGACGTGCCCGGGCTCGAGCTGGCCGCTCGCTACCGCGCCGCCGGCGACCAGAACGAGGTCGGCGGCGACTTCTACGACGTCTTCCGCGGCGGCGACGACGTGTGGACGCTGCTGATCGGCGACGTCGCCGGCAAGGGGCCGGAGGCGGCGGCGGTCACGTCGCTGACGCGGCACACGCTGCGCGCGATGACCCTCCGCGGCGCGGGCGCGCAGGAGTGCCTCGAGCTGCTCAACGATGCGCTGCTCAACGAGCCGGCGGTCGCCGGCCGCTTCTGCACGGTCCTCTACACGCGCGTCTGCCCGGGGGACGACGGCGCCGTCACGATGACGCTGGCCACCGGCGGGCACCTGCCGCCGCGGATCCTGCGGGCCGACGGCACGCTGGAGCGCGTCGAGCTGCGCGGCTCGATCGTCGGCGGCCTGCGCACCCCCGCGTTCGCCGAGTGCGAGGCGCTGCTGCGTCCCGGGGACCTGCTCGTGCTCTTCACCGACGGCGCCACCGAGCTGCGCGGCCACGACCCCGGCGTCGGGGAGCAGCTCCTCGACGCGCTGCTGCTCGAGCAGGTCGGCCAGCCGCCCGGCGTCGTCGCGGACGCGATCGAGCGGCGGGTCGTCGAGCTGCAGGGCGGCGAGCCGCGCGACGACATCGCGGTCCTCGTGGCGCGCCCGCCCGCCTAGACTCACCCCGCCATGGATGCGCGCGCCAAACGGATCGCGGACAACGAGAGCCGCTTCCGCCAGATCAACGAGCGGCTGCGCGAGGACCTCACCACGCTGCCCGACGACGAGGCGCCGGTGGAGTTCGTCTGCGAGTGCGGGAAGATCGACTGCGCGCAGATGGTGCGGCTCACGCTGGAGGAGTACGAGGCGGTCAGGGCGAGCCCGCTCGACTTCGCGGTCGTCCCGGGTCACGAGATCCCGGACGTCGAGGACGTCGTGGACGTCCACGACCGCTACGCGCGCGTCCGCAAGCACCCGGAGGCGGCGGACCGCGTCCGCGCCGCCGACCCGCGCAGCGACTAGGAGCGCGGCTCGATCGTCAGGAGCTGCCCCGGGGCGACGGCGTGGTCGACCTGGAGCGTCGTGTGCTCGAGGCCGAAGCGCTCGTCGAGCAGGCGCTGGAGCTCCCGGCGGCGCTGGTGGCAGTCGTCGTCGGGCTCGACGACGATGTGCACGGCGACCGCGGGGAAGCCGGAGGTGACCTCCCAGACGTGGAGGTCGTGGACCTCGACGACCCCCGGCTGCGCCGCGAGCGCGCGGCCGATCCCCTCGGGGTCGAACCCGGCCGGCGCGCCCTCGAGGAGGACCGCGGAGGCGTCGCGCAGCAGCCGCCACCCGGACGCAACCATGAGCGCGGCGACGATCAGCGCGGCGACGCCGTCGAGCTCGCGCACGCCCGTGACCAGGATGAGCCCGCCCGACGCCGCGGCCGCGATCGAGCCGTAGAGGTCGGCGAGGATGTGCGCCCGCGCGCCCTCGATGTTCAGCGATCGGCGCTCGGCGCGCGAGAGCGCGACCGCGGACGCGATGTTCGCCGCCGCGCCCGCGAGGCCCACGACGAGCACCCATGCGCCCTCGACGTCGGGCGGGTCGTAGATCCGCTTCCCCGACTCCCACGCGATGACGCCGGCGAGCACGAGCAGGAGCGCCCCGTTGACCTGCGCCGACAGGATCTCCGCGCGGCCGAGGCCGAACGTGAAGCGCCCCTTGGGCGGGCGCGCCGCGAGCCGCGCGGCGACGAGCGCCAGGCCGATCGCGCCGGCGTCGGTGAGCATGTGCGCGGCGTCGGAGAGCAGCGCGAGCGAGTCCGCGAGGATGCCCGCGACGACCTCGACCGCCATGAACGCGACCACGATCGCCAGCGCGAGGGAGAGCCATCGGCGGTCGGCGGCGGGCGAGACCGCATGCGAGTGCGCGTGCTCGTGGTCGTGGGCCACGCCAACAGTTTCGCGGGCCGGGGAGCCGCCCCTTCCGGTACGCCGGCGCACAAGTTTGCGGTCCGGGCTGCGTTGCAAGCACTGAACTCGCCTCGAACGATCGGATCCGTCGTGCCCCGTCCCCTGCAGTTCCTGTCCGTCCTCGTCGTCCTCGTCGGGACGGCGCTCCTCCCGCAGGCGGCGGCCGCGGCGCCGCAGATCGAGCTCGCCCGTGTCGCCGACACGACCCTCACGGCCAAGGGAACGTCCTCGGGTGCCTGCCACCTCCGCGCCCGCCAGGGCTCCGGCGTGGCCACGAGCGCGATCAGGGTGCGCGGCGCCGGGCCGATCGAGGCGCACCTCGCCGCGCCCTCGGGCGACTGGGACCTCGCGATCTTCGACGCGGCGGGCCGCATGCTGGCGGCGAGCGCGGGCGCGGACGCCACCGAGATTGCGACCGGCTGGGCGTGGTCGGCCGGGACGCTGCGCGTCCAGGCCTGCCGGCGCTCGGCTGGCGCCTCGCAGGCGAGGGTGACGCTGGAGCACGGCACGGTCCCGGCCGCGCTGGCCGAGCGCGCCAGGACCGAGAAGATCAAGGTGGTCGACGTCGCGACGCCGACGCGCGCCGACAAGACGCGGCTCACCGACCTCGGGCTCGACATGACCGAGCACGGCGGCACCGACAGCCTCGGCGTCGTGCTTCACGGCACCGCCGACGAGCGCAAGCTGCGCGAGGCGGGCTTCCGCTTCCGCGTCCTCGAGGACGACCTCGTCCAGCGCAGCCTGCGCGAGCGCGCGGCCGACCGGCGCTACGCCCGGCGGTTCCCGCGCTCCGCCCTGCCGAGCGGCCGCACCGAGTACCGGACGCTCGCCGACTACGAGAACGAGATGAAGACGCTGGTCGAGGAGAACCCCGGCCTCGTGCGGCTCATCACGCTGCCCGAGAAGACGTGGCTGGGCCGCGACGTCCTCGGCATCGAGATCGCCCAGAACGTCGAGGTCAACGACGGGCGGCCCGCGTTCCTGAACATGGGCGTGCACCACGCGCGCGAGTGGCCCTCCGGCGAGCACGCGATGGAGTGGGCGTACGAGCTGATCAACGGCTTCAAGACGGGCGACCCGCGGGCGACGCGCATCGTGAAGCAGAGCCGCAACATGGTCGTGCCGATCGTCAACCCCGACGGCTTCAACGCCTCGCGCACCGCCGGCACGCTGGGCGGCGCCGACGGCGGCCGCGACGAATCGGTCCCCGACACCGTCTACCTGGCCGCGGGCGCCGCGACCGGCGGTGAGTACCGGCGCAAGAACTGCCGTGTGCAGGACGCGAACGTCGGGAACTGCGGGACGTCGGCGGGCCTCGCCGAGCTGGGCACCGACCCCAACCGCAACTACGGCGGCCTCTGGGGCGGCCCCGGGGCCAGCACGGACCCCACGACGCAGACCTATCGCGGCCCGGGCCCGTTCTCCGAGCCCGAGACGCGCAACATCCGGGCGCTGATCTCCAACAGCCATGTGATGACGCTCATCACCAACCACACGACGGCCGGCCTCGTGCTCCGTGCGCCGGGGCTGCAGATCCTCGGCAACCCGATCGACGAGCACAAGGGCTACAAGGCCCTCGGCGACGCCATGGCGATGGAGAACGGCTACTTCAGCCAGAAGAGCTGGGAGCTGTACGACACGACCGGGACGACCGAGGACTGGAGCTACAACGCGACCGGCGGCTTCGGGTTCACGTTCGAGATCTACTGCGGCAACCCCAACTACGTGACCGGCAACTGCGACGACCCGGCGTTCCATCCCTTCTTCGAGACGATGGTCAAGGAGTGGGAGGGCACGAGCGACCAGTCCAACCACGTGAACGACCCCGGCCCGAACGGGAAGTTCGGCATGCACGCGGGCTACGACGGCAAGGGCAACCGCGAGGCGTACTACATCGCCGCCGAGAGCACGATCGACGAGCAGCGGCACAGCGTCATCGAGGGGCAGGCGATCCCGGGCGCCACGCTCCGTCTGGTCAAGCGGTTCACGACCGAGACGTACCTCCAGCCGGGGACGCCCCCGAAGGGGTTCGTCTTCGACGACAAGCTCGAGACGACGTACGACGTGCCGCAGTCGGGCGCCTTCCGGTGGCACATCAACCCGTCGAGCCGGCCGATCGTGGAGAAGGATCGCGGCCGGGAGGCCGCGGGCGACCCGAGCCCGCCACAGGACATCGGGCCGACGACGGTCACCGTGCCGTGCACGCCGTTTCTCGTCTGCGGGGCCGCCAACGACGACCAGACGTTCACGGTGCCGAGCGGGCCCGGCATCGACAACGCGAAGCTGCGCATCCGCATCCAGTGGACGACGGCGGCGCAGGACTACGACCTGAAGATCTTCCGGCCGGGCGCCGACCCGCTCGACCAGAGCCCGATCGTGCAGTCGAACCAGCGCGGGACGGACTTCGAGGAGATTGCGCTCCTCGAGCCCGAGGGCGAGTACCTCATCCGCGTCGCGAACGTCGCCGGCGCGGAGCCGTGGACGGGCCAGATCGTCTACGAGGGCCCCGACCCGATCCAGAAGGGGCGGACGGAGGAGTGGATGCTGACCTGCGAGGTCGGCGGCGACGTCGTCAGCAGGACGTTCGTGCTGATCGCGCGCGGCGAGGTCAAGCAGCCCGACCTCGGAGCATGCGACCGCCGCCCCCGCGCCGCGGCCCCGACGACGCCCGAGACGGCGCCGCCCGCCGTCACGGCGCCGCCGCCCGCGTCGTGCACGCCGGTGCGCGGCTTCCGCTCCGCCGCGGCAAGGGCCCGGCGGCGCCGGGTCGCGTTCCGCTTCTCGCGGCTCGCGCAGCGGCCCGTCACCGTCGACGTGTTCAAGCAGACCACGGGCAGTCGGGTGTCCGGCGACATCCTCGTCGCGCGCTACGCCGGCCGGGCCCGGGGGTTCACGTGGAACGGCCGCGCGAACCGCCGCGGGCGCACCGTCAGGGACGGGTACTACTTCGTCCGCTTCCGGATGCGGCTGGCCGACGGCACGCTCGATGTCCGGCGGATCGGGTTGCGCCGCGTCGGCGGCCGGTTCAGAGCGCTCCCGACCTTCTACCACCGGGAGAGCTGCGGCCTCGTGCGCTGGTTCAGGTCCACGCGCCCCGTCTTCGGCGGGCGCAACAGCCGCCGCATGTCGCTGGCGTACCGGCTCAACGCTCCGGCGCGGGTGACGGTCACGGTCCGGCGCGGGTCGAAGGTGATCCGCCGCTTCGCCGCACGTGACAGCGTCGCCGCGCGCACGTACCGGCTGCGGCTCGGCGCGAAGCGCCTGCGCCGCGGCGACTACGTTGCGACGCTCGTCGCGCGCGGCGGCGGTCAGACCGTCACCAGGCGCCTGACCACGCACCGGCTCTAGGTGAGCA
>DASZDF010000142.1:0-1862 GCA_035942275.1 Solirubrobacteraceae bacterium
GGGTCGAGTCTAGGGTGACCCGAGGGTCGCTCCCTAGGGATGATTCCCGATAGGCAGCGGCGCCGCGCGGTCCGACACTGCCGATCATGGAACCGACCTCTGAAACCCCCGCCGCGCCGCCGCCTCCGCCTCCCTCCGAGCCCCGCCGCCTGACCCGGACCAGCGGCGACCGCATCGTCGGCGGCGTCTGCGGCGGCATCGGCCGCTACTTCGGCATCGACCCGACGCTCGTGCGGATCGGCTTCGTCGGCCTCGCCCTGCTGGGCGGCACGGGCCTCGTCGTCTACGCCGCGGCGCTGCTGCTCGTCCCGCTCGACGAGGAGGGCGCCGGCGCCCCGACGACGGCACGCGACCGCGCGACCGCGATCGTCATCGCCATCGCCGTCGTCATCGCCGCGCTCATCCTCGGGGGGTTCGGCTTCTTCTTCGGCGGCGCGCTCGTGCCGCTCGCGTTCCTCGCGCTCGCCGGACTCGCCGTCTGGTGGCTCGTCTCCGGCGAGCGGCCCGGCGGCAGCCCCGGCGACGTGGCGCGTCGCGCGGCGCTCGGCGTCGGGCTGCTGGTCGGCTGCGGCGTGCTCGCCGTGGCGAGCTTCTTCGCCAGCGGCATGGGCGGTGGCGTCGTCGTCGCGGGGATCGTGATCGCCGCCGGTGCGGCGCTCGTCGCCGCGGCGTTCGTCGGCGGCGCGCGCTGGCTCGTGCTGCCGGCGGTGGCGATCGCGCTGCCGCTGGCGTTCGTCTCGGCGGCCGACATCGACCTCGACGGCGGCTTCGGCGAGCGCCGCGAGCGTCCCGCGACGCTCACCGAGCTGCGCCAGGGCTACCAGCTCGGCGCGGGTGAGCTCGTGATCGACCTGCGCGGGCTCGAGCTGCCGGCAGGCGACCATCCGCTGAAGGTCCGCATCGGCGCCGGCCACGCGCTCGTGCTCGTCCCCGAGGACGTGTGCGTCGCGAGCTCGGCCGACATCGGGATGGGCGCGGTGTCGATCTTCGACCGCACGAGCGGCGGGATCGACCTCGACTGGAGCGACGGGCGCCGCGCGGATCCGGGCAACGCGCGGCTCGTGCTCGAGGGCGACATCGGCCTGGGCCTGCTCGAGGTCAGCCACGACGAGTACGACAACATCGACGGGCCGCCGTGGCGCGACCGCGGGCGCCACATCCCCGAGGCCGCGCGCAACACCGGGTGCGCGACCACCGCCTGATGCGCCGCGGGCGGGCACGACAGATCGACCGCTTCTCGCTCGTCGCGGGCGTCGTGCTGCTCGTCTTCGGGGTCGTCCTGTTGCTCGACCGCAGCGGCACCCTGCGCCTGACGTTCGCGACGATGGCTCCCATGGCGTTCGCCGTCGTCGGGGTCATCCTGCTCGCCAGCGGCCTGAGCCGGAGAGAATGAGCAGCCCCGTGCCCGACATCGCCACCAGCCCGTCGAGCCCGCCGCGCACCGCTTCGCCGTGGCGCGACCTGCGCCGCGACCCGGAGAACGGGGTGATCGCGGGCGTCTGCGAGGGAGTCGGCAGGCGGCTGGACATCGACCCGCTGCTGCTGCGCATCGTGTTCGGCGCGACGACGCTGGCCAGCGGCTTCGGACTCGTGGCGTATGTGCTGGCATGGTGGCTGCTGCCTGTCGAGGGGGCCGAGCCGCGGGCCGCGGGCGCGGCCGCCGAGCGGCGCACCGCGCCCAACAGGCGCGCCGCGCTCGAGGTCGGATCGGGTGTCGGCTGCCTCGTCGTCGCGATCCTGCTCACGTTCCGCGAGCTCGGGCTGCCGTTCTCGGACGTGCTGACGTGGCCGCTCGTGCTCGTCGCCGCCGGCGGAGCGCTCATCTGGCGCCAGTCGGTCGGGCGGCCGGGCAGCCGCGCGGG
>DASZDF010000143.1:0-2328 GCA_035942275.1 Solirubrobacteraceae bacterium
GCCGCGATGCCTCCTCCCGCGATGGCCGCGGCGGAAGCGGCGGCGGCGGCGAGCTTGCCGGAGACGACCGCGTCCGCGGCCGCCTGCGTCTTGAGCGCGACGCCCGCCGCGCGCTCGTGGAGGGACGCCGTCGCCGTCGCCGCCCGCTCGTGGAGCGACGCCGTCGCCGCACCCGCCCGCTCGTGCAGCGACGCAGCGAGCTCGCCCAGCCGCGCGAACGCCCCGGTCGCGCCCGCCGCGTCCCGGGCGGCGGCGGGGAGGAGCGGGGCCGCGGGAAACAGCGCCGCGACGGCCCTCCCGCTGCGCTGCATCGCGGCGAGCGACGACCGGCACGACGGGCAGTTCCGCAGGTGCGGGCGCGCTTCGAGGAGCTGCTGCGGCGTCGCCTCGCCGTCGGCGATCGCGGAGAGGGTCGGCGACCAGCGCTCGCACTCCGCCCCCGCCTCGATGCCGGCATAGCGGCGCAGGAACGCGCGGCGGCCCTCCGTGATGCACCGGTTCACCTTCGTGTACGTCCACCCCTGCCGCTCGGCGATCTCGTCGTACGACAGGCCCTCCGCCTTCAGCCACAGCGCCGTGACCTCCTGCGGCTTGAGCCGCTGGAGCGCTTCTGCCGCGCGCGACAGCTCGTCGAAGCGCTCCGACCGCTCCTCGACCGACGCGACGTGGCGCGCGTCGTCCAGCGCGTCCAGCGTCGCCTCGTCCTCCACGCCGACCAGCGACAGGCGCGAGCGGCGGACGGCCAGCGCCTCGTTGCGGACGACGACGTGGAGCCATTTGTGCGCGCCCGCCGCCTCCAGCCGGTGCGCGTTCTTGACGAAGATCTCGAGCGCCCGCTGGTAGGCGTCCTCCGCGTCGGCCGCGCACGCCGTGTACCGCCGGGCGACCCGCAGCAGCGACTCCGCGTGCTCCGAGACGACGGAGACCACGAGGTCGCGGGCGGCGGATTCCATGAGGAGCACGAGGGCGAGCGTCGCGACGTCTCGCCCCCCGCCGCAAGTGGCTGGACCACCGTTCGACGCCCGCGCCCTCGCGAAAGATTCGGGTGCCGTTTCAGGGTGCTGCCGCTAGTGGCGGCGGCGGCGGCCGGGCAACCTCGCAGGCATGGCGGGGGAACGGAAGGCTGCGCTGGCGGCGGCGGTCGCGATGCTCGCGCTGGCACCGGCGGGCGCGCAGGCGTCGAGCTTCGCGATGGCGGAGGACTGCGCCGAGCACGAGTCGTTCGTGCACGGCGACGAGGCGGCGGTCGCGGCGCGGCTCCCCGCGCGGTACACGGTCGTCCGCGAGTCGGGCAAGCCGCTCGTCTACGCCCGCGCCGTGCGCTGCGCGCGGTTCACGATCGGCGACCGCACGGCGCCAGCGACGATCGCGACGTACGGGATCGTCGTCGAGTCGCAGGACGGGCGCGGCTGCGCGTCGGGCTCGCCCGCCGGCGCGGTGAAGGGCGACTTCCCGCCCGCGTGCAACCTCTACGCGCTCGCGTGGCTCTCCGACGACGCCCACGTCGCCCGCTGGCTGCCGTTTCGCGCGGTGCACGCGCCCGGCCTGAAGTTCGGCCTCGACGGCGGGACCTTCGCGTTCCGCGCTCAGGACTGGAGCATCGACGCGACCGGCAGCGAGCGGCCCGGTGAGATCGCGATCCGCCGCGCGTACCGCGCGGCGACGCCGCGCGGCACCGCGACCCTGCACTTCACGAGCGAGACGCTCGTCGCCGGCGAGGCGAAGGGGACCGTCAGCGCCGCGCCGGGCTCCGAGCTCGCGCGCCTCATGGGCGCGGACGAGCGCTCCTACGCCGGCGCCTACGGCTCGTTCGCGATGGAGCGCTTCGCGTCCGGCGTCTTCCGCAGGCAGCTCGCCGACACGGACGGGTTGAGCGGCTCGTGCTCGTTCCAGGGCAACTTGACGTTCACCCCGCCGGTGAGCGGCACCGACCAGCCGTTCGCGTACGCCTACCACGCCACCGGCCGGTGCGGCGGGACGCCGGCCGGGCTGCGTCACGCGGGCCGCGCGTTCGGCGGCTGCAGCCACGGCTACACGACGACCCCGGGCGAGGGGACGCTGGAGCTGGCGACCGGCCGGCGCATCGACTACACCCTCGACTTCACGACCGAGCAGACGGAGCTGACGGGCACGATCTACGGCGAGCGGACCGGCCTCGCGACCGCCACCGGGAGCTTCCTCACCGACCGCACGCCGCCCGACGCGGCCGCGCGCTGCGGGAGCGAGGGCGTCTCGACGCTCCCGATGGACTTCACGCTCGAGACCGTCTCGCCGCTCGCGGGCGACCGTCGCCGGCCCGCCGCAGCGCCGCCGGCCGCGGAGCAGCCG
>DASZDF010000144.1:0-2033 GCA_035942275.1 Solirubrobacteraceae bacterium
GCCCGACGCCGCGCGAGCCCTTCACGAGCACGGTGTCGCCGTCGGCGAGCAGCTCAGGCAGCAGCGCCGCGGCCTCGGCGGCGTCGGCGACGGCCTGGTCGCCGTCCATGGCGGCGGCGCGCGGGCCGACCGTGACGCGCAGGTCGACGCCGCGTTCGCGGGCGTACTGCCCGATGTCCCTGTGGAAGCGCTCGGAGTCCGGCCCGAGCTCGAGCATGTCGCCGAGCACGGCGACGCGGCGGCCGGGCGCCGCGGCGGCGAGGTCGTCGAGGGCGGCCCGCATCGACATCGGGTTGGCGTTGTAGCAGTCGTTGACGATGGTCACCCCGCCGGGAAGCTCCAGCCGCTGGCCGCGCAGGTCGCTCAGCGCGACCTCGACGAGGCCGTGCGGCTCGACCCCGACCGCCCGCGCCGCCGCGAGCGCCGCGGCGGCGTTCAACCGCATGTGCTTCGACGCGTACGCCAGCTCGACGTCGCCGAGGTCGTCGTCGGGTCCGAACTCGACCACCGTCACGTCGTCGCCCAGGTGCGGCACCAGCAGTGGTTCGTCGCGCGGCACGACAGCGGTCCCTCCGGGCTTCAGGCCGGCGATCACCGCAGCCTTCTCCGCCGCGATGGCCTCCAGCGAGCCCATCTGCTCGAGGTGCACCGGGCCGATGTTCGTGATGACCGCGACATCGGGCTCCGCGATCTCCACCAGCTCCGCGATCTGCCCCGGCCCGCGCATCGCCATCTCGAGCACCAGGACCTCCGTGCCCGGAGGCGCCTCCAGAACCGTCAGCGGCAATCCGATCTCGGTGTTGTAGTTCGCGCGCGTCGCGACGACCGGCCGCTGCTGGCCGATCATCGCGGCGAGGACGTCCTTCGTCGACGTCTTCCCGGTCGAGCCCGTCACCGCGATGACGTCCGCGCCGAGGTCGCGCCGCCACGCCGTCGCGAGCCGCTGGAGCGCGCCCAGCGCACCCTCTCCACGGATTGCGCCCCACGCGCCCCGCTCGAGCGCCTGGTCCGCGAAGTCGCCCCCGTCGAACGTCTCTCCGCGCAGGCCGACGAAGAGGTCGCCGGGCCCCACCTCGCGCGAGTCGATCACGGCGCGCGTCGGGCCGCCGGGGCCACGCGCGCCGAGGATCTCCGCGCCGGCCGCCTCCGCCACCCGCTCAGGCGTCCACTCGCGCACCGCGCAGCACCTCCCTCGCGACGGTGACGTCGTCGAACGGCTCCTTGCGACCGTCGGCTAACTCCTGCCCCTGCTCGTGGCCCTTGCCCGCGATGACGACGACGTCGCCCGCCCGCGCGCCCGCGATCGCCTCGCGGATCGCCACGCGCCGGTCGGGCTCGACGACCGCGTCGTCGCCCATCGCCTCCGTGATCTCGCGGATGATCGCCAGCGGGTCCTCGGAGCGCGGGTTGTCGCTGGTGACGATCTGGACGTCGGCGAGGTCGGCGGCGATGCGGCCCATGATCGGGCGCGTGGCCCGGTCGCGGTCGCCGCCGCACCCGAAGACGCAGACGACCTGCTCGTCGGCGAGGTCGCGCGCCGCGCGCAGGACGTTCTCCAGCGAGTCCGGCGTGTGCGAGTAGTCCACGATCACCGCGAACTCCTGGCCCTCGTCGACCGGCTCGAAGCGCCCGGGCACGCGCTGCGCGCGCGAGAGCGCGCCGGCGATCGCGTCGTGCGGAACGCCGAACGCGCGCGCCGTGTGGATCGCGGCGAGCGCGTTCAGCACGTTGAACGCGCCCGGGTGCGGCGTCGCCATGCGGACGCCCTCGAACGTGAACCGCGAGCCGGTGAAGTCGATCTCGAGGTCCTCGACGTCGCGCAGCGAGTACGTGATCGCGTCGTCGAAGTCGGTCGCCAGGCGGCGCCCGTACTCGTCGTCGACGTTGATCACCTTCACGCGCGGCCCCGCCTCGAACAGCCGGCGCTTCGCGAGGAAGTACTCCTCCATCGAGGGGTGGAAGTCGAGGTGGTCCTGCGACAGGTTGGTGAAGACGGCCACGTCCCAGTGGATCGCCTCCGCGCGGCCCAGCTC
>DASZDF010000145.1:0-3389 GCA_035942275.1 Solirubrobacteraceae bacterium
GCTGCGCCGCGCGAGCCCCGGCGCGGTCGTCCTCGACGACGCCACCACCGCGGCGACGAGCGCCGCGCCGCGCGGGCGCGCCCGCTTCGTCGGCCGGGAGCACGAGCTCGCCGTGCTCGAGGGCCTCCGCGACGCCGTGGCGCGCGAACGCCGGCCGCGCCTGGTCCTCGCCGTCGGCGAGGCGGGCATCGGGAAGTCGCGACTCGTCGACGAGTTCCTCGCCGACCTCGGGGACAGCCGGATCCTGCGCGGGCGGTGCCTCGCCTACGGCGAGGGGATCGCGTACTGGGCGCTGCGCGAGATCCTGTGGTCGGCCGCGGGCATCGCGCTCGACGACACGGCCGGGCGCGCGGCGGCCAAGCTGCGGGGGTTCGTGGAGGAGGCGCTCGGGCCGGCGGCGCCCGACGGCGCCGGCGTCGCCGGCGCGCTCGCGATCACCGCGGGCATCGCGCTTGCGGACAACCCGCTCGAGGACGCCTCGCCCGACGCCGTCGCGGAGGCGATCGAGCTCGCGTGGCCCCGGCTGCTCGGCGCGCTCGCGGCGGGCGGGCCGCTCGCGGTCGTCATCGAGGACCTGCACTGGGCGGAGGCGCCCCTGCTCGAGATGGTCGAGCTGCTCGTCGCCCGCACGGACGGCCCGGTGCTCGTCGTCTGCACGGCGCGGCCCGAGTTCGCCGAGGCGAACCCGGCGTGGGGCGTGCGCTCCGCGGGCTCCCAGGTCTCGCTCGAGCCCCTGGCGGAGGCCGAGATGCGCTCGCTCGTCGGCGACCTGCTCCCGGGCGAGGACGCCGCGCGCCGGGAGCGCGCCGCCGCCGCGGCGGAGGGGAACCCGTTCTTCGCCGAGGAGATCGCGGCCCACCTCGCCGACGACGGGGACGCCGCCGCGATCCCCGCGAGCGTGCGCACGCTCCTCGCCGCCCGCATCGACGGCCTGCCCGCGCCGGAGAAGCAGGTGCTCCAGGAGGCGGCGGTCGTCGGCCGCGTCTTCTGGGCCGAGCCCGACGAGGCGCTGCGCGCGCTCGAGCGGCGCGGGCTCGTCGTCGCCCGGACCGTCTCCTCGCTGCCGGGGCGCACGGAGCTGACGTTCCGGCACGCGCTCATCCGCGAGGTCGCCTACGTGTCGATCCCGCGTGCGCGCCGCAGCCGGGCGCACGCCGAGGTCGGGCGCTGGATCGAGGAGCGCGCCGGCGACCGGCGCGAGGAGTTCGCCGAGGTGCTCGCCCACCACTACGAGGCCGCCGCGACGCCGGCCGACGCGGCCCTGGCGTGGCCGGACGGCTCGCCGGAGCGAGAGGAGGTCCGCGCACGGGCGGTCGCGGCGCTCCTCGACGCCGGGAGCGCCGCGTACAACCGGTTGGAGCTGCGCCAGACGCGCCGCTTCGCCGAGCGGGCGCTCGCGCTGGCGGCCGACGACCGGGAGCGGGGGCGCGCGGTCGAGCTGCGCGCGCACACCCACCACGCGGTCCTGAGCGGCGACGACGCGTTCGCGTCGTACCTGGAGGCGCTGGCCCTGGCCGAGGCCGGCGCGGACCGCGAGACGATCGCGCGGCTGCGCCGCGAGATCACGCTCCTGTGCGTCCGCTACGGCAGCGCGCTGCGCGCGCCGGGGTGGCAGGAGCGCGCGAACGCGATCGTCGCGCGCGGCCTCGCCGAGGTCGACGAGCACGACGCGACCGACGAGACCGCGGCGCTGCTGCTCGGGCGCGCGGTCGGGCTGCCGCGCTGGGGCGAGGACGGGATGCCGGACCCGCTGACGGCCCGGCGCGACGCCCTGCGCGCGGTGGCGATCGCCGAGCGGCTCGACGAGACGCCGCTCCTGGCCCGGGCGACGGAGACGCTCGGCTGGATCGTGCTCGGCCAGGGGCTCTGCGAGGCCGAGGCGATGGGCGAGCGGCTGCTCGACGTCGTGCACCGCGCGCCCGGTCGCGTCGAGATGAACGAGAGCCTCGTCGTCGCGTCGATGTGCTTCGCGCGCGCCGGCCGCTTCGACCGCGCCCGCGAGCTCGCCGGCGAGGCCGGGCGGCAGGCCCGCCGGCTCGGCCCTCACCGCGCGCTGCACGCGGCGTCCGCGTCGGTCAACAGCCTCCTCCCGGCCGGCCGGTTCGACGAGCTGGGCGAGGCGACGCACGGCGTCGAGGCGGACGCGGAGGCCGACACGAACGCCGCCTGCGGCAGCGTCGAGCTGGCGCTGGCCGGTCGTGCGCTCTGGCTGCACGAATCCGGCGACGCGGCGGCCGCGGCGCGGCCGGCGGGGCTCGTCGGGGGCGGGCCGCCGTCCGTCCGCCCCTCGCCGGATCCGTACTTCTGCGTCGAGCTGCTGCGCCCGGTGCTCGGCGTCTTGGCGACACGCGAGCGGCTGGCCGCGCTGCCGCCCGCGCGCGACGTGACCGAGGCGGTCCATCGGCTCCGGGCCGAGCTGCAGCTGCACGCGGTCGCCCGCGACTGGGACGCCGTCGAGCGCCTGGCCGCCGCGGCGCGCGCGACGGCGGCCACCGCCTGCGCGCCCGTGCTGGGTTCGATTGCGGAGTGGGCGGGGGCGATGCGGCTGGCGGCAGAGGGCCGGGCTCCCGAGGCGGCCGCTGCCGCCGCCGTGGCGACCGACGCGCTCGACGCGTTCGGGGAGCGGTACACGGCGGCGCGCCTGCGCGCCGACCTCGTCCCGCTGCTGGACGACGCGGCGTTCGCCGAGGAGACG
Organism: Solirubrobacteraceae bacterium; assembly: GCA_035942275.1. Lineage (GTDB taxonomy): Bacteria > Actinomycetota > Thermoleophilia > Solirubrobacterales > Solirubrobacteraceae > CADCVT01. The sequence continues at coordinate 2,696 of DASZDF010000145.1, forward strand.
GCGGCTCGGCTCGAGCGGATGGGCGCGCGGACGAGCGCCGCGCAGGTCCGGGGAAGGTGATCCCCTGCCCGCGGACGGCGTAGGGTCGCGGCATGACGATCCTGCGCACAGTGCGAGTCGCGGCCATCCAGGCGACCCCCGTGATCCTCGACGCCGAGGCGACGGTCGAGAAAGCGATCCGGCTGTTCGGCGAGGCGGCGGACGCCGGGGCCGAGCTCGTCGTCCTGCCGGAGACGTTCGTGTCGCTGTACCCCTCCAACGCGTGGGCGCGCAAGGCGGCGGCGTTCGGCGGCTCGGACGAGCTGTGGGAGCGGATGTGGCTGAGCTCGGTCGACGTTCCCGGCCCACTCGTCGACGAGCTGGCCGCGGCGTGCCGCTCGCTCGGCATCCACGCGGTGGTCGGCGTCAACGAGCGCGAGTCCGAGCGCCCGGGCACGTCCACCGAGCTCAGCCACATCCGCTCCCACAGCTCGTCCGAGCCGCCGAACGCGGCGGCCTGCCGCGCCCACGCGTTCGACGGGTAGACCGAGACGAACGTCTCCGGCAGCACCACGAGCTCGGCACCCGCGGCGGCCGCCTCGCCGAAGAGCCGGATGGCCTTCTCGACCGTGGCCTCGGCGTCGAGGATCACCGGCGTCGCCTGGATCGCGGCGACCCGCACCGTGCGCAGGACGGTCATCGCGCGACCCTACGC
>DASZDF010000146.1:0-2403 GCA_035942275.1 Solirubrobacteraceae bacterium
GACACGGTCGAGCCCGCGCCCGGGACGCGCGGCAGGCGGGGGAGGACGCTCGCCGCCGTCGCGCTGACCCTGCGCGACCTCCAGCGCCCCACCGCGTTCGGCGCGGAGCGCGGCGGCGGGCTGCGAGCGGGGTCGTTCGCGACGCGCGGCGTCGTGACCGTGCTCCGGGGGTTCTCGTTCGTTCCCGGCGTGCGCGTCAGCGGGCGCCTGCGGCTGACCGCGAGGGGCGACCTCGTCGGCCGGCTGCGCGTCACCGGCGCCGCCGCGGCGCACGGTCGGCTGACCGCGGGCCGGCGCGGCAGGCTGAGCGCAAGATCCTGGGATGTGGCGCGTTGAAGCGCCCATGCGCCCAGCCCTCCGGATCGTCGCCTGCACCGTCCTGTCCATCCTCGCGCTCGCCGCGCCCGCCGCGGCCGCGACACCGGAGAGCGGCACGGTCTCCCTCGCTCAGCCGACCACGAGCTGGTCGGGCAAGGCGAACGGCTACCTGTTCACGATCGCCAACGACTACGTCGGGACGTGCGCCCAGCCGTACTGCGACACCTTCGCGCTGACGCTGGCCGAGGCGGGCCAGCTCACGGTCGAGGCGACCGCGGCGACCGGCAGCGGCTTCACCCGCGTCGAGATCGAGCGCCCCGACGGCACGTTCGTCTCCGACGGCGGCGCCGCCGACCACCGCGAGACGCGGATCACGATCAAGCAGGCCGAGGCGGGCGAGTACACGGTCTGGGTGCTCACGAACCGGCCCGCGACGGCCGACGGCAGCTACAGCGCCAGCGCGACGCTCGCCCCCGCCGTCGCCGGGGGCGGCTTCTCCGGTCCCGCGCCCGGCCTCCCCGCCGGCAAGGGCGAGGGCGGCCCGAAGGACGCGACCGTCATCGCCGTGATCGACAGCGGCATCAACCCGTACCACTGGGACTTCCTGGCGTCGCGGATGCCGCAGCACCTCGACGGCGACACCGGCAACGACCTCCCGCTGCACCGCCCCGCGAGCGAGTGGCTCCCCGGGTTCCCCCAGCCGGGCGCGTTCGCCTCCGTCAACCGCCTCGACCTGAGCATCGAGGAGAACGCGGCCGACACCGAGATGGACCTCCAGCGCGAGGAGGACGCGGCGAAGTGGGAGGCGGTCGAGCCGAGCAAGGACGACCAGCGCCATCTGAACTGGATGCCGGGGACGAAGGTCATCGGCGCGCTGACCTACGACGCCAACGGCGCGCTGCTGGGCGCCAACGACGACCACGGCGTCGGAGTGACGAGCTCGACCGCCGGCAACCAGCACGGCACGTGCCCGGAGTGCCTGCTCTTCTTCATCAACCACGGCACGAACGCGCAGAGCGAGAAGGCGATCGAGTGGGCGATGTCCCAGCCGTGGATCGACGTCGTCACGAACTCCTACGGCTTCCACGTCGTCGGCGCCTCGAACTTCCGCCCGAACGTCTACAGCGGGTCGAACACCGGCGCCCAGCGCACCGCGACCGAGCGCGGCCAGACCGTGTTCTTCTCCGCGGGCAACGGGGTCGAGAACGGCTTCATCACGCCGAACCTGACGACGTTCTCGTCGCAGAAGGGGCCGGACTGGATGGTCACCGTCGGCGCGGTCACGCCGGGTGAGGACGGCCACTACGAGGCGCTCGGCGACGACGCCTACGAGGAGAAGTACGGGCCGTTCCTCGGCGCGGGCAAGCCGGTGGACCTCGCCGGCGTCGGCAGCGACTACCCGACCGCCTACTACGCCGAGACCGTCAGCGGGACGGGCTCGTTCGGCTTCGGCGGCACCTCGAACGCGACCCCGCACGTCGCCGGCCTGTACGCGCGCACGCTCTACCTCGCGCGCACGCTCCTCAAGGGTCAGAGCCGCACGCAGAGCGCGGGCGTGATCGCGGACGGCAAGCGGGTGAAGTGCGCCGCCGCGCGCCCGTCGTGCGAGCTCGGCGACGGCAGGCTGACCGCGCGTGAGCTGCGCGACCGCCTCTTCTACGGCACGCTGCCGAGCCTCGGCGGCCTCGGCGTCGGCGGGCAGGGCACGGACAACCCGACGCTGCCGAAGGTGGGGGAGGAGATGCTCCTCTCCGAGGGCCACGGCGTCTACCGCGGTCGCGTCGCGGGCCGCGAGGTCTGGGAGAGCGAGCAGGATCGCGTCCTCGGCCCGATGCTCGGCACCGCGAAGGCGCTCGAGCGCCCGGCCGGCGAGCGGGAGTGGTTCATCGTGGACTCGTACTGCCGCCAGAAGAACTGGGGCTCGTGGGAGGGCGGCTACTACGTCGAGGGCAGGACGGCGCTGCCCGCCGACGACGCGTCGCACCCCGTGCGCGCGGCGTGGGCGAGGACGTGCCCGGGCGGGAAGCTCCCGCCCGCCGGCAGCCAGCGCGCCGCCGAGTGCGAGAAGGCCGCCCACGCCGGGGC
>DASZDF010000147.1:0-1845 GCA_035942275.1 Solirubrobacteraceae bacterium
CCGCGCTCCTGCGCCGCCGACCGGTAGCGCTCCGCGTTGCCGGCGGTGAAGTACCGGTCGGCGGTGGAGCCGCGGTCGTCGGGGCGCAGGTGGACGTGGTAGTCGGTCAGCACGCGGCCGAGGAAGTTAGCGGCGCGAGACCGCGGCGGCCTGGCGGCGCACGAGCGCGACCAGGTCGCCGAGCGCGATGTTCCCGTCGACCAGGTGCAGCCCCCACTCGGGCGTCGGCGACGGCCTGAAGTCCGGCGCGTCGCCGAGCGGCGTGAGCTTCAGGAAGGTCGCACCGGCAGCGCGGGTGCACTCGGCGCGGTAGGCGTCCTTCACCGTGATCCACGGCGTCGGCGCCGTCGGCTGCGTGACCCCGAGGAGCTGGATGCCGATCGAGATGAGCGTGCCCGGCGCGAAAGGCCGCGAGGGGTAGATCGTGTCGACGGTGGCGGCCCCGCCGCGCAGCCGCGCCGGGTTCGTGCAGAGCACGTGCGCGCCGGCGGTCGCCGTGCGGCCGAACAGCGCGCCGCCCGGCGGCGTCTCGTCGTACACCGAGAACGCGACGACGCAGCCGAGCTGCCGGTCGCTGCGGCACGGCGGCAGGTTCTCGAACTCGCGGTCGGTCGCGTTCCCGCCGAGCAGGAGCGCCGAGACGATCCTCCGCCGCACCGCCCGGCGGTCGTCGATCTCGCGCTTGATCAGCTCCCGCAGCACGAAGGTCCCCTGCGAGTGGCCGACGAGCACGACGCCGCGGCCCTTGTTGTGGCGACGCAGGTACTCGTTCCACGCCGCGCGGACGTCCGCGTAGCCGCTCGCGTTGACGACGCTGCGGCGCGGCCCGCCCGCGCTCACGCCGGGCTGGATCCCGGCGATCGTCCGCTGGCGGTAGACCGGCGCGAAGACGCGGCACTCCTGCTTGTACCTGGCGGCCTGGTACAGCGCGATCGACCGGATCTCCGGATCGATGCGCTTGTTCGCGATCGGCGTCGTCTGGTCGCTGACCGTGGGATAGACGTAGAAGCAGTCGATCTCGCGGGCGCCCGGCCTCGGGCGCTCGACGCCGAGCCGCTCCCCCGTCGGCGTGAACTCGGTCGTCGCGAGCCCGGGCGAGCAGGCGTCGGTCGGGAGGCCGGGCTTGCACAGCCACTTCGTGGCGGCGCCGGCGGTCGCGGCGGGCAGGGCGAGGAGCAGCGCGGCGAGCACGCCGAGCGGGACGAGGCGGGGCACGCGCCGCACGGTACCGGTCGCCGTCACGCGGGCGGCAGGAGGAGCAGCTCGGCCACCCTGAGGTCGACGGGCGTCGTGACCTTCAGGTTCTCGCGCGGCGCCTCGACGACGCGCACGCGACCGCCGGCGGCCTCGACGAGCGACGCGTCGTCGGTCGCGGCGGCGAGCACCTCGTCGGGTTGCGCGAGCGCGGCCTCCAGCGCCGCGCGGCGGAAGACCTGAGGGGTCTGCACCGCCCACAGGCGCGAGCGGTCGAGGGTGCGGGTGACGACGTGGTCGGGGCCCGCCTCCTTCGTCGTGTCAACGACGGGAGCGGCGGCGACCGCCGCGTCCGCGCCGGCGAGCCCGTCGAGGCAGCGCTGGGCCAGCTCCGCGGTCAGGAGCGGGCGGGCGGCATCGTGGACGAGGACGGGGTCCCCGTCGCCCGCCGCGGCGAGCGCGTTGCGCACCGAGTGCGACCGCTGCTCCCCGCCCTCCACGCCGACGACGCCCTCGGGCGCCTCGACGCCGGGCGGCAGCGCGACGACGATCCGCTCGATCGCGGGCACGGCGCGCAGCGCGTCGAGCGACCACTCGAGCATCGGCCGCCCCGCGACGACGACGAGCGCCTTGGGTCCCTCCGACCCAAGG
>DASZDF010000148.1:0-3941 GCA_035942275.1 Solirubrobacteraceae bacterium
GATCTCGTGGGCCTCCGCCCTCGTGCCGCCGCTCGCCGGCAGCGTCCACAACGAGCGCGTGTTCGCGTTGTTCGCGTCGGGGTGCGCGACGAAGACGAGCTCGGCGGCGGACGCCGGTGCCGCCGCCGCGACGGCGACCAGCGTGGCGGCCACGAGCGCCCGCGCAAGCGCGGCTTTCCGGCGCATCGTTCGACCGTACGCCTGTCCGTCGCGGATGGCACTCGTACATCCGTTGACGCATTCCGGCGACGTCGCGGCCGGCCCGTTTGCGTCGCCCTCGCGCGCGCCCTAGGGTCGCGTCGACCTCTTCAACGACGGACGGCGGCCGATGGGACTCTTCGACAGGTTCAAGACCGACAGGACCGGTCCCCCGGCGAAGCTCATGTCGGACGAGCTGGCCGCGGACCTGAAGGCCCGGCAGGACATGGCGCAGGCGACGATCGCCGCCAACCCCGGCGCGATGCCGGACATGACGATGGACCCGGCGCAGTGGCAGGCGCGCGCGGCGGAGGACGCGGCCTACAGCGCGCTCGTGCAGAACGTGCACAAGCGCGGCGTCGAGGCGCCCGGCGTCATCCGCACGATCCAGCCGACCGGCGAGAGCGACCTCGGCGGCGGGCGCGCCGTGGACTTCGTCGTCTCCGTGACGACGGCCGGTGGCGAGCAGGTCGACATGCCGGTCCGCCAGCACATGGCGGCGGCCCAGCTGCAGGGGCTGCGGGAGGGCGGGTCGGTGGTCGTGAAGTACGACCCCGACGCACCGACGGCCGGCCTGCTCGTCGGCTGGTAGCGCCATGACCGGCGCGATCGTCGAGGACATGCGGGCGGTCGATCCCGTTGCCTACATACGCGCCACGGGGCTGCGGCCGGAGGACTCCTACGGCTTCCTCCCGATCGACGTCAACGAGGCCTCCTCGTTCTTCTTCCTGTACCGGGACCGCCCCGAGTACGCCGCGGCGCGGGTCGGGCTGCCCGAGGCCACGATGGTCAAGGACCTCGACTTCGGCGGCCTCGAGTTCGGCGTCGGCCAGGGCCGCCAGGTCGACGTCGACGTGCCGTCGGAGGCGCCGGGCGGCCGTGCGGGCGACCTGATCGCGCAGGCCCAGGCGATGCAGCAGCAGTACGCCGCGATGATGCCCGGCGCGCCGCAGGACCCCGAGGCGGCGCGGGTGCAGCAGCTCGACCAGCTCAGGGACTCGGGGGTGCTCGACGCGGCGACCTACGACGCCGCGCTCTACGGCGTGCAGGGCGGCCACGCAGGGCCGAACCCGGGTGGCGTCCCCGCCGCCCCCGCGCCGGCCGACGCGCCGCCGATCGCGATCCACCGCCTGTACCCGCGCCTGAACAAGCGCTCGCTGGGCGACCAGTTCGGCGACTTCATCGCGCCCTACCGCGACGCGCTGGGCCTCTGCCCGGAGGACGTCTACGGCGTCTTCCCGCGCCACACGCTGACGTCGTCGGGAGGCGGGGAGCACGGCGGGACGGCGACCGCGTGGGAGGACTACTGGCTGGTCTACCGCGACCGGCCGCAGTACGCCGACGGACGCGCGGCGTGGGCGGAGCGGATGGACGAGCCGGCCGGCTGGTCGGAGCGGCTGATCGGCGCGATGAAGAAGACCAGGTGGCCCGAGGCCGAGATCGTCCCCGGCGTCGCAGGGCCGGGGTCGACCGCGTTCGACGAGGGCGACTCGGTGGAGGTGGAACGGGACGGGTGGCCGCGCAGGGCGCTGATCCTGCGCGAGAAGGGCTCGGACCTGGGCGACGAGCTGCGCGAGCGCATCGACCGGCGCGGCTACGCCCCCGAGGACTCCTTCGGGCTCTGCCCGGACTTCAACTCCAACGGGATCTACTTCGCCTGGCGCACGCGCTGACGCTCCCCGCCGCGGCCATCACTGCCGCCTGCGCAGCAGCATCGCCGTCTGCAATCCGTACGCCTCCGGCACGGCGGCCTCGACCTCGAAGGCGGCGCTCGCCAGCCTCGCGAAGTACGCCCGCCGGTAGAAGACCAGCGACTCGTGGCCGCGGCCCACCGTGAACGTGTCGAACGCGTCGCCGGCTCGCCGGCGCGCCGCGCTCGTCGCGACGCGCTTCGGCAGCGGCCACTCGCGTGCCCCCGGCTCCTCCCACCTGGCCAGCGTGTGCTCGTCGGCGATCGTGACGTACAGCCTGCCGTCGGGCGTGAGCAGGCGCCCGAGCTCGAGCAACCAGGCCTGGGCGAGGTCGTCGATGTGGGTGAAGACCGAGCCGCAGTACACGAGACGGAAGGACCGGTCCTCGAACGGCAGGTGCGGGACCTTGGTGGACGTGAGGAAGTGGAACGGCGGGCTCAGGTGGCGCGCGCACCACGTGATGCGCTCGGCGTCGATGTCCGCGCCCCAGATCTCGCACGTCTCGGCGAGCGGCGCGAGGTGGCGGATCATCCGCCCGGCGGCGCAGCCGAGGTCAAGGATCCGATCGCCGGGCCGGAGCTCGACGCCCGAGGCGCCGAGGATCTCGAGCATCCGCTCGGTGTCGGCCGCGCCACTCCCGATGAAGTCGTCGTAGTCCTGCCAGAACTCGCGCGGAGGGACCGGGAGGGTGGCGCTCTCGGGGCGGTCGGCGCGCGGCAGCACGAGGTCCTCACCCGGCCGGTAGGGCAGATAGGCGAGGGTGCCGAAGCTCTGCGTGCGGGCGCGCCGCCGTGCGGCGGTCGCAATGCGCGCGAGACGTGCGAGGAGGCGGGCGAGCGGTCGTCGCTCGGGCGGAAGCCGTCGCCGCACCGTCGTCCGCTTCGCCCGCCAGGTCCCGCCGCTCTTGCGCAGCGCGAACGTCATCGTCTGCGACGCGGCGACGCGCTCCCCGGCGACGAGTCCCTCGACGCGGCAGTCGAGCCTGACGTCGGCGGCGCGGCCGCGGCCCGCGATGTCGAGGTTGCGGACGTCGAGCACGTCGAGTCGCGTGTCGTCACGGCCGTGAAGCCGCAGCTCGTCCTCCCTCGCCATCACGCCGCCGTCCGGCAGGTGGATGACGTAGCCGTCGTCGCGCAGCTCCGCCATCGCCGCGGCGTCGCCCTCGAGCATCGTGCGCCGCCAGCGATCGACGAAGCCTCGGATCTCCGCTCGTCGGAGCGCTCGGCGCGAGGTCATCGCGACGTAGTGTGGCGACGCCGACGGGCGTGTGCCTGTCGCCGGGCTACCGCCCGTGCGGCTGGATCGTGATGTCGATCCGGCTGGTCGGTCGATCAGCCAGACGCGGCCGGCGCCGGCACCCCCGCGAACTCCGCCACGAGCTCGGCCAGGCGGTCGGGCTGGTCGATCATCGAGAACGTCCGGCTGCCGGCGATCGTCTCGACCCGCGCGTCCGGCAGGCGCTCGGCGAGGCGGTGCGCGTCGGAGAGCGGGAAGAGCTTGTCGTCGGTCGCCCACGCGAGCAGGACCGGCTTCGTGAACCCGGGCAGGCGCTCCGCCGCGTCGAGCGTGACCTCGTTGTCGAGCGCGAGCGTCAGGCGGCGCAGGTCCTCGAACACGCGGTCGTCGGAGAAGATCGGCTTGACCCACTCGCGCGCGAGATGGTCGACGTCGTTGTGCGAGAGCAGGCCGTAGCCGACCGGCGAGCGGCGCGCCGCCGCCGTCCGCATCGGGGCGAAGGACGCCTTCAGCGCGCCCGGCAGCTTCGCCGCCTTGACGAGCGCCTTGAAGAAGCTGGGCGGGAAGTTCTCGAACGCGTCGCAGTTGGTCAGCACGAGCGCGCCGAGGCGCTCCGGGTGGTCGACCGCGACGACCTGGCTCAGCGCGCCGCCGGTGTCGTTGCCGACCAGCACCACGTCCTCGAGCTCGAGCGCGTCGAGGAACGCCGCGATGATCGTGGCGACGCCGCGCGGCGTCACGTCGGCGTCGGGCTTCATCGCCTCGGTGTGCGCGCCCAGCGGCCACGTGGGGGAGATGCAGCGCAGGCCGCGGGCG
>DASZDF010000149.1:0-8979 GCA_035942275.1 Solirubrobacteraceae bacterium
ATTGATGACCCGGCGTGCCTGAAACGGGTCGGTCACGATGCGAAACCAACCCCTTCCCGGCCCACCGTTCTGCGCGTCGATGTAGTCCTCGAGCTCGCGCAGCCGCTTGGCCTGCAGCCGCACGCCGTCCATCTCGTTGCAGCTGTTTCGCTTGAGCGGATAGACCTCGCACAGCACGGCGTTGTCGACGAGCAGGTTCACGAACACGCGCAGCCCGCCCATCCACGCCCGCTCGACCCACTTGTAGTACGAGGACTCGTGGGTCAGCGACTTGTTGTCCGGCCAGTCCTTGAACGTCGGCCAGCCGATCGGGTCGTGGCGCTCCTTGCCCTTCAGCGCGGTCTCGAGCGGGGCGACGCCGGTCGCGTGGTCGGGGCAGTCGACGCGCGCGTAGGGCGCGCCGTACGGGTGCCACGGGCGGCCGCAGTGCGCGCTGCCGCCGAGGAACTCGAAGGCCATCATGTGCATGTGCGCGTCGATCGTGCCGCGCACCTCGCCGAACGGGTTGGGCGAGCGCGCGGTCTGGCCGGTCGCGTTGATCTCGACCTCCGGGTACACGGCGCAGCCCTCGGCGGCGGGCAGGAGGAACTCGGCGCCCTGCCCCTCGACGGTGACCAGCCGGTCGCCGTCGACGCCGAGCGCACGCCCGCCCGCGTCGGGCAGCGTGAAGCGGTGGTTGCCCGCGTTGCCGACGACCTTCCAGTCCGCCGTGCCGTCGGGCGCCGACGCGCTCGCGACGCCGCTGTCGCCGCCCGAGACGAAGTCCTTCGCCGCGCCGTAGAGGAGGAACTGGCCGAGCCGCGTGGCCTGGAAGCGGAACTTCTCCGCCTCGCCCTGCGACGCGGTCAGGCGGTACGAGCCGTCCGCGGCCTTGGAGACGAACCGGTTGTCGGCCGCGGACTGCAGCGCGTAGCAGCCGTTGGCCAGGCCGTAGGCCGGCCCGCTCTCGTTCTGCGCCACGGCGGAGCCGGGCAGCGTGAGGAACAGCGCGAGGGCGAGCAGGGACAGGCGACGCACGGCCCGCAGTGTCCCAGCCGCGGGCCTTCGGCGCGTCAGTCGTCGTCGCGCGGCGGCGGGCGGAAGACGATCCGCTTGAGCTCCGCGACGGCGCCGCCGCCGAGGCGCAGAGCGGTCTGGAACCCCTCCTGCCCGAGCTCCCCGGCGTCGAGCGCGCGGCGCAGCTCGTTGAGCTTCGGGCGGTCCTCCTCGTCGGTCTGCTCGCGCGGCGTCTCGAGGAGGATCACGTGGCGCGGCCGGCGCAGCGAGGCGGCGAGGCGGACGAGCGGGTCGCGGTCGGCGGCGTCGAGCAGCTTCGCCGCGACGACCGTGCTCTCCCCCGCCTGGAGCCGCTTGGCCGCGGCGGCGTTGAGCAGCGCGGCGGCCTTCGCGCCGATCTCCTCCTCGGCGACCTTCCCGGCGAGCAGACCGCGCACCTTGACCGTCGAGAGCACGGCCCCGCGCTCCTCGAAGACGCGCTGCGCGAGCCGGTCGGCCTCCTCCTCCGAGCCCGACACGACGACGACGAGGCTCCCCGGGGAGTAGCGCAGCCGGTCGGCCGGCTGGAGGACGCGGCAGCGCGTGGAGAGGTCGGCCGGCCGCTCGGGGCCCTTGCCGCGGCGCGGGCGATCCGACGACCAGCCGCCTCGCTCGTCGTCGCCGATCTTCACGCTGCGGGCGGAGCCGCCGGGGTTCGTCATGCCCTCAGGGTAGGCGGGCGGCGGTGGCGGGCAAACGTGTCCGCCACCCAGCGGTACCCGCGGCGCTCCTTCAGCGGCTCGCGGAAGCGCTCCATGCCCCGCGCCGGCGGCGGCACCTTCGGGCCCTCCGGCGGCAGGACGAGCGGGTAAAACAGCGCCGCCGCAGCCAGGTCCGCGACCGTGAACGTGTCGCCGACGAGGTGGTCGCGGTCGCCGAGCTCCGCCTCGAGCCGGTCGAGGGCCGCGATCACGCGCGTGCGGGCGAGGTCGGCGTTCCCCGGTTTCGAGACGCGGAACCGCGCGTTGACGAACGTGCGCGCGCCCGCGGCCATCGCGCCGCGGAAGCGCCGGAAGGGCGGGGTCGCCGTCTGCACCGCCACGGCCTCCAGCGTGTCGCGCTGGTTGATGATTTCGTGCCAGGCGAGCAGGCGCATGGGCGGGCCGAGCTGCTCGTCGAACCAGGCCTCGAGCTCGAGCGCGCGGGCGCGCTCCTTCGCGTCGGCCGGGTAGAGGGGCGGGTCCGGCTGCCGGCGCTCCAGCGCGGCGATGATCTGCGAGGAACCGGGGACGATCTGGCCGTCGAGCCGCATGATCGGGAACGTGTACGAGCGCCCGCGCGTCAGCGCGAGCGCGATGACGACATGCGACGGCGGCTGCGGCGAGCGGCGCTCGTGCTCGATCCCCTTGTGGTCGAGCGCCCAGCGGATCTTCTCGCTGTAGTGCGAGATCCCGATGTGCCAGAGGACGGGCTTCGCGTTCACGCCGCGAGCTGCTCCCCGACCCACGCGTCGAGCACGAGCCAGCGCTCGTAGAGCCAGCGCACGCGGCCCTCGTCGTCGGCGGGCACCTCCGACCCGGGGAAGCGCCAGAAGCGCACCTTCACCGTCGTCCCCACGAGCCCGCCCGCCCAGATGTCGCGGATGTACTCGAAGCCGTCGAGCCCGACGTGGCCGCACACGACCACGTCCACGCCGCGCGCCTCCTCGAGCAGCGCAAGCGGCCCGCCGAGCCGCGGCGGCAGCAGGTTGCGCAGCCGGTCGGCGAGCGGCGCGACGCCCGGCTGGCGCTCGCGGATCACGGCCTGCGCCTTGGCGAGCTTCTCGTCGGTGTGCCGCGTGCCCTCGGGGTAGATGAGGATCGCCTCGCCGTCGCCCAGGTCGTGCGCGAGGCGGCGCAGGTTCGCGATCTCCGCGGCGGGGTCGCGCGACGCGCGACGCACGAAGTTCGTCGGCACCCACCGCCCGCCGATGTCGATCACCGGCAGCATCTGCAGCTCGCGCTTGATGACGAAGCGCAGCCCGATCCCGTGCGCGTGCCCGATCAGCGCGTCCGGGAGCATGTTGTCGATGATGCTCGCGTGCCGGATCGGGACGACCGCCGGCCCCCCCCCGCCTCCTCGAGCCCCTCGACCTCGAACGTCAGCCCGAACAGGACGCGCACGCCGTGCAGGTGGCTGCGCGCCCAGTGGATGCGCAGGTCGTACACGAGCTCGCGCCGGCGCAGCGAGCCGCGGCCGAGCGGGCCGCCCGTCCTCGCGTAGATGAGCGCGAGCGCGACGAGGCCGCGCAGCTCGGCGAACAAAAACCACCACGCGAACGCGACGAGCCGGACCGCCATCCACGGCTTGCGCCTCACGACCCACAGCGCGAGGTCGACGACCGCGGCGCCGGCGATCACGACGGGGAACAGGAGCGTCAGCGCGACGAACCCGCCGACCTCGATCGCGATGCCCTTCGCGCGACGCTGCAGCCGCGCGCCGCGCGGGCCGTCGTCGGCGAACAGCGGTCCCTTCGCGACGCCGTGGACGCGCATGGCGCGACCCTAGCCACGGCGGCCCGGCCCGGCGCCGTCAGCCGACCGTGATGACGAGCTCCTCGACGTCGCCGTCGCCCTCGAGGTCGTCCTGCTCGGCGTTGAGCGGGAAGGCATAGAGACTCAGCCGGCCGACCGGGAGGTTCAGGCCGCCGGTCCAGCGGCCGGGCGCGGTCTCGCGCGCGTAGGCGAAGCGCTCGACGGCCTTGCGCCCGCGGGCGCGGGGCCGTGACGCGTTCAGCAGGATCCCGCCGGGCGGCGCCCGGCCGGTCACGCGCAGGTTGATCCGGCACAGGACCGCGCCGCAGCGGATCGACCCGATCCGCACGCGCGGCGGGTCGACGGGCGGCGGCGGCGCCGGCGCGTCCGCGTTGAGCGCCGCCGTGTTCTGGCCGATCCAGTCGCCGTAGCCGGCGACGCGCGTGTAGACGCCGGGGATCCCGCGGCGGCCGCAGCCGCGGCCGTAGCTGACGACGCCGAGGAGGCGCGCGGTCGCGCCCTCGCCGACGAAGAGCGGGCCGCCGCTGTCGCCCTGGCAGCTGTCCTGGCCGGCGCGGCTCGAGCTCGCGCACAGCTGCGTGCGCTCGTCGATCCGTCCGTAGATCGCCGCGCACGGCGCGGTCGAGCGGACGGTGAGGCGGACGTAGCGCAGGTCGTCCGACCCCGCGCCTCCCTCCGCCGTCGCGCCCCAGCCGCTCGTGATCGCCCGGGCGGCGGGCTGCGCGAGCGGCGCGTGCTCCGGCCCGGGCAGCCCGATCGGCGCGATGCCGACCGCGCGCTCGAGCTGGAGGAGCCCGAGGTCGTTCGTCACCGCGGTCTTGTCCCACTCCGGGTGCTTCAGGATCTGCGTCACGCGCACGCGCTCGCCCTCACTGTCGACCGACATCCGCGTGCGGCCGACGACCACGTGCAGCTCGTCCGCGCGCAGGCCGTCGAGGCAGTGCGCGGCGGTGACGACGACCCGCGGCGCGATCACGCTCCCGCCGCAGAAGAGGCCCGCGCTCGCGCTGCGCGAGGAGGCGTCGACGAGCCCGGCCATCCACGGGAACTGCCCGGGGGCGCCAATCGCACCGCCGAGGATCTTGACCTCGCGGCCGCTGACCGCGGAGGCGGGAGCGGCGCAGGCGAGCGTCGCGACGGCGGCGAGGAGCAGGGCGATCCTTTGCACGCAGGCAACCTAGCCGCCCACCGGCGTCTGTAGTGTCGCGCGATGAACTCGCGCCCCGCGGCCGTCCTGGCCTGCCTCCTCACGCTGTCCCTCGCCGCCTGCGGCGGCGGAGACGACTCACCGAAGACGGCCGAGGGGAAGGACGGCAAGCCGCCGATCGGCGCCGCCGAGGACTTCAAGGTCAAGAAGAGCCTCGTCTCCAAGGGCGCCAGCGCGGGCGACGCGAGCGCGGTCGAGGACTACGTCCCCGAGGGCGAGCTGGTCGCGGACAGCGGCTTCCGCCCCGAGCGCGACGGGTTCGGCTTCGAGAACTACGGCAACGACGTCGAGCCGCAGAACCTCGGCCCCCCGCAGGTCCAGGACCTCTTCGGCGACCAGGTCTGCCTGGTCGGCAGCGGCGCGGAGTGCCAGCTGATCCCGGCCGCGCAGGAGTGGATGGAGAACCAGAACGAGGGGATGGCGGGCGGGCACTGCCAGGGCTTCTCGGTGACCGCGCTGCGGATGTACAACGAGCTGATCGCCCCCTCCGACTACGGCGCGCGCGTTCCCGCGGCGCTCGAGATCGTCGGGAACGTCGACCTCCAGGCGTCGATCGCCGAGCACTTCACCTACCAGTTCCTCCCGCCGATCGTGGAGGGGCGCGTGAAGGGGGCGCCGAGCGAGGTGCTCCAGCAGCTCGTCGACGCGCTCAACACCGGCGAGGAGCTGTACACGCTCGGCGTCTACAAGCCCGACCTCAGCGGCGGCCACGCGATCACGCCGTTCGCGGTCGAGGACAAGGGCGACGGCGAGTACGCGATCCTCGTCTACGACAACAACTTCCCGGGCACCACGCGCGCCGTCCAGGTCAACACGAACGACGAGACGTGGAACTACGTCAGCGGGACGAACCCCGACGACCTCGGCCAGGTCTACGAGGGCAGCGCGGAGACCGAGACGCTCGAGCTCGACCCGACGCTCCCGGTCGAGGAGGAGTACTCGCCGTGCCCGTTCTGCGGCGGCGGCTCGACCGAGGCCGACGCCGAGAAGGGCTCGGTGCTCGAGAAGTCCGAGCGGTACATGGAGATCACGCTCGGCGGCGACCCGCGCAACCACCCGCACCTCGTCTTCACCGACGACGACGGCCGGCGCACCGGAGTGGTCGACGGGAAGTTCCTCCAGGAGATCCCGGAGGTCGAGGTCGTCAAGACCTTCGCGACGCGCAACTGGGAGGGCGCGCCCGAGCCGCGGTTCCGGTTCCCGGAGGGCAAGGAGTACACGATCACCGTCGACGGCACGGACCTCGAGAAGCCGACGACCACGAACGTCGACCTCGTGGGCAACGGCCTCTTCATCGAGATCGAGGAGATCAAGCTCGCCCCCGGCCAGAAGGACGAGATGGCGCTGCCCGGCGGCTACGGCATCACGTACCAGAGCAACGGCACCGACGAGATGGCGCCGAACCTCTACGCGGGGCTCGAGGAGGACGGCGCGGCGTACAACTTCGCGGCGAGCGCCGTCGGCGTGAAGCAGGGCTCGACGCTGAGCCTCCTCGTCGAGCAGGAGGAGAAGGTGGTGATCCTCGACAGCACGGGCGCCGAGGGCGTGCTCGACGGCGACGGCGTCTTCATCCTCCAGCTCACCAAGCTCGACTCGAAGGGCCGGATCTCGCAGTGGCAGGCGGGCGAGGTCCTCCTCAACGGCGCCAAGGAGGAGAAGGCGGCGTTCGAGTACGGCACCTCGCCGCGCCGCGGCAAGCCGCTGCCGATCGTCATCCTCGACAAGGACGCCGAGGAGAAGGACGTCATCGAGGCGAAGCCGGAGCCGTGAGCTAGCGCCGGAGGATGCGGAACCCGGCGTGCGCCAGCATCGCCGGGATCTCGCGCACCGGATCGCGGTCGCGGTCCTTGTCGTCCTCGCTGAGCTCCTCCCACGGGACGAGCAGCGGGTGCAGCTTGCGCTCCGGGTCCTTCGGCCCTGTCGTCGGCTGCCACCCGTCGCGGCGCAGGTCCGCGACCCAGCGGTCGTGCTCCTGGATCGCGAGCGGCTCGACCTCCTCGTCGCTGAACGCGAACCCGGGCCGCTCGGGGTCGGCGAGCGGCGCGGGCACGAGGATGCACCCGGAGTCGTCGAGCTTGCGGCTGATCCCGTCCGCGAAGCGGCGGTTGGACTCTCGCAGCGACTCCGGGATCTCCTCCCACGTGCGCATCGACGGGTTCTGCTCAGGGGTGATGCCCCGCCGCCCCTCGGCGCGGCGGTACTCGTCGTGCTTGGCGCGCGCGAGCACCTCGGTCTCGCCGTGGCGCAGGAGGGCGGGCGTCAGCGACCGCGAGAGCACGCCGAAGGCCTCGATGCCGCCGAGCGCGCGGCCCTCGGCGCGCAGCGCCTGCGCGACGCCGCTGTGATCGTCGGCGACCGACACGACGATCGGCCCGCCGGCCCCCGCGCCGCCGCGCAGCGCGAGCGCGAGCGTCAGCGCCTCGGTCTCGTCGGCGAGCGAGACGTACGACGTCGTCGCCTGGCCGGGGACCGCGTCGACGTCGTCGGTGGCGTGCAGGTAGCAGATGCCGTCGAGCTCCGGATGGTCCGCGCGCAGCTCCGCGGCGTGCGCCTGCGCCCCCGGCCCCGCCACCGTGACGAGGAGCCGCCGCCCGCCGCGGCCGCGAGCGGCGCGCCACCTCCGCGCCACCTGGAGCACGAGGTGGCGCCCGACGCCCTCCACGCCGACGACGAGGACGTGCAGTCCCTCCGGCTGCGCGCCCGCCGGGTCGAACGGCGGGTGCTCGTCGACGAGCACCTGCGCCCCGACCGCGAAGACGTTGAAGAACTCGAGGCGGTACGCCGGGTGCTCGGTCCCGATGCCCGCGGTGCTGAGCATCAGCCACAGCCGCTCGTCGTCGAGGTGCACGAGGACGGTGAGCACGCCGGAGGCCCGGCCCTTCGCCACGTGCTCGGCGGCGGCGGCCACGTCGACGTTCGTCCCGTCGTGGCCGCACACCACGAGCAGGTACGCGGCTCGGCGCGCCTGCGCGCGGCGGAGCATCTCCCGGTCGGTCGCGTCCCCCGCGAGGACGGTGATGCCGCGCTCGCGCATGCCCGGCACGCGCGGGTTCGTCTCGTCGCGGTCGATCACGATCACGCGCCGGCCCTCGGCGTGCAGGCACGTCGCGATCCGGAAGCCCTTCTCGCCGAGCCCCGCGACGATCACGTGGTCGCGCGCGAACAGCCTGATCCCGAGCAGCCGCGCCTCGCGGCGGAAGAGCGTGAGCAGGGCCTGGAGGGCGGCGTAGCCGAAGACCAGCGGGCCGAGGATGCGCGCGACCTGCAGCTCGAACGGGACCGGAGGGTCGACGCCGCCGGTGAGGCCGAACAGCCCGACCGCCCGGTAGAGCGCGTCGATCCAGTTGAAGTCCTCGTTCTTCGCGTGGAGGTCGTTGTACTCGAGGTAGCCGAGCGTCCCGAGGACGATCACGAGCACGCCCGCGAGGACGACGGCGACGGGGCGCGCGTCGCGCCAGTGCGGGCGCAGCTGCTCGCGCCACAGCTGCCAGAAGCGCCTACTGATCAAGGTCTCACGACTGGCTGAACGACCACGGCGTGATCCCGTCCGTGACTTGGACGCCCGACGAGCGGACCCGCTACCTCGCGGGCTACGCGGGCGGCGGGGGCGGAGGGGCCGTGGTCGCCGGGCGCGGCGCGACGGGCCCCCGCGAGGCGACCCAGCCGCCGTACACGATGGCGAGCGCGGCGAGCACCGACAGGTAGAGCCCGATCTCGCGGTCGTCGCTCTCCAGCAGGAACGTGAGCGTGATGATCGCGGCGGCGAAGCCGGCGAGCGCGATCGCGGTGCCGGAGCCGCCCGGGACGGCGACGTTCTGGCCGGCGGCGCGAGCTGCGACGAGCGCGACGACGCCGAGCCCGATGGCGGCGAGCACGATGTCGACGACGTCGAACGCCTCCCAGGCGCTGACGGTGCTGGCCCAGTCGACGAACAGGAACAGGAAGAGGCCGATGCCACCGGCCCCGGCGATCATCTCGCCGCGAGAGATCCTCGACGTGTCCATGCGTTCCTCCAAGATGGGTGTGCGTCGCCCGGCGCCGCGCGCCGGCCGCTGGAGGGAGGTTCGCGGTCGGCCCGCAAACCCCTCGCGGGACGCAGCCGGAAAAAGGTCTAAGGCGTCACCGCCCGCCGCCGTCAGCGGCGCCGCGCCGGGACGCCGCGGCAGCCGCGCGCGAACGCCAGCGCCCCGGCGTGCGCGGCCTTCTCGCACTCGGCGGCGCGCTGGCTCCCCGCGGGCGGGAGCTTCCCGCCCGGGCACGTCC
>DASZDF010000150.1:0-5118 GCA_035942275.1 Solirubrobacteraceae bacterium
CTCCTCGGCGCGCTCGACCGCCTGCGGCTTCTCGAACTTCGAGATCAGCGGCGCGCGCGTGTGCTCGCGGACGTGCTCGACGTCCTCCGCGCGGCGCACGAACGAGAGCGCGACCATGTCGACGCCCATCTTCTGGCCGGCCTCGAGGTGCTTGAGGTCCTCCTCGGGCACGGCGGGCAGGGCGTCGGCCTCGGCCGGGATGTTCACGCCCTGGCGCGAGGCGACGGTGCCGCCGACCTCGACGCGCGCGTCGACCTCGCTCTCGCCGATCCGAACCGCGCACGCCCGCAGGCGGACCGAGCCGTCGGCGAGGTAGATGACCTCGCCGTCCTCGACGGGCTCGGGCAGGCCGGCCCACGAGATCGTCATGTGGCTCGCGTCGCCGAGGTGGCCGTCGTCCTCGCCGCAGCGGAACGTGACGGTGTCGCCGACCTTCAGCTCGACGATGTCGTCGCGCAGCTTGCCGATGCGCAGCTTCGGGCCGGGCAGGTCCTGGAGGATCGCGACCGGGCGGCCGGCGCGGTTGGAGGCGTCGCGGACGTCGTGCGCGGTCTGGGCGTGCTGCTCGTGCGTGCCGTGGCTGAAGTTGAGCCGGGCGACGTCCATGCCCGCCCGGACCATCTCGACGAGCACCTCGGGATCCTTCGAGGCAGGGCCGATCGTCGCGACGATCTTGGTGCGGCGCACGACGCGCAAGCTAGCGCTTCCCGCGGCCGACCCATTAAGCAGCTACGCCCCGGCGAGCGGGGGGCTCGTCGGGGCGCAGGTGCAGCGGTCGCCTGACTACCTGGGAAGGGGGTCCAGTGTGTCGGCATCCAGGTCGTCGGCAGGCGCGCCCAGAACTTGAAGAGGAGTTTCCGGGCGGGTGGACGGACGTACGAGTTCACAGCTGGGCAAGCCGCCCGAAGCCTTGCCGAACCTCCTCATCTCGTGAGCGCGGCGAGGCCGAATCCGCTCACGGCGTCCAGGCCCGCGAGGGCGAGCATCTCGCCCGAGTGCTCCGGCAGGTCGTCGCGCGCGACCGCGATCGCGACCGCGTCGACGAGGCCGCAGAGGCCCGACAGCGTCAGCCACCGCCGGGTGTCACCGCCGCTCCTGACCGCGTCGAGGAGCGTCAGGCCGAGCACGACGTCGCGGATCCCGAAGCTGCGGATGATGCTCTGGGTGCCGGGCTTCTCGGCGGGCGAGCCCAGCGACCGGCGGAAGACCGCCGCCGGGGCGGCGACGCTCGCGGCGCCGAAGCCGGCGCGGGTCAGCGCGTAGACCTCGGCGAGCCGGCGCAGCGTGGAGCTGTCGGAGGTGCCCATACGCGCGTATTGTGAATGCCGGCGGCCCCGCGTGTGTGACGTCGGCTACGGTGGCCGTACGACCGTATGCTCGTGCGAGAGTCCGACCTCACGACCTACGCGCGGATCCGGAACGCCGCGCTCGAGGGCTTCGCGCAGCGAGGGGTGGCGAGCACGGGGATCCGCGACGTCGCCGGCGCGGCCGGCGTCTCGCCTGGGCTCGTCCAGCACCACTTCGGTACCAAGGCGGGCCTGCGCGCGGCGGTTGACGAGTACGTGCGGGAGGTCGTCATCGGCGCGTTCTCGGGTCTGATCCCGATGAAGGCGAAGGACCCGATCAGGGTGTACGGCGACCGGATCACCGAGCTCGTCCGCGAGCACCCGATGGCGCTGCTGTACGTCGCGCGCTCGCTCGCCGACGGCGACGAGGCCGCCCACTCGCTGTTCGACACGTTCTTCGCCTTCTCGCGCGAGCGGTGGACGGAGATGGCCGAGGACGGGCGGCTGCGCCCGGACGTCGACGTCGACTGGGCGGCTCTCCACGCGATCATGTGGCCGGTTGCCACCGTCCTCTTCGGGCCGGCGATCGAGCGCAACCTGGGAAAGCCGTTCGCCGGCGAGGAGCTCGACCGCTGGAACGAGGCGAGCCGGATGCTCTTCGGCTACTCCGCGTACGACCCGCGCCGGCGCCCTCGGACGTGAGCCGCCGCTCCCGTTTGCCATACGGACGTTCGGGTAGCAATACGCGTGTATGGCGATCGTCCTCAGCCGCCTCTTCTGCGTCGGCGCCGGCGGGTTCCTCTTCGTCGACACCGTCGTCGCGCTCGTCGCGACCGACTTCGACCTGGCCACCGGCGACGACCTCCCGCACGAGACGTGGACGTGGGTCTTCGCCTTCAACACGTGGCACCACCTCCTGCACCTCGCGACGTCGACGCTGCTGCTCGTGGCCGCGCTGCGGCGGGAGTGGGCGCCATGGGGCGTCCTCGTGTTCGGCGCGATCTACGTCGTGCTGACGCCGGCCGGGTTCATCGACGGCGACGACGCCTTCGACGTCTTCTACAGCAGCTGGCGCGAGAACTGGATCCACGCGACGCTCGCCGTCCAGGGCGTCAGCCTGGGCTGGCTCGGCCTCCGCGAGCTTCGCCGGGAGCCGCTGGCGGGCTAGTCCGAGAAGCGGCCGTCCTCCTGGATGACGTCGCCGTCGGCGGTGATCCGGCCGCCGCGGCGCAGGTCGCAGATGAGGTCCCAGTGCAGGGCGGACTCGTTCGTGCCCCCGGTCTCCGGGTACGAGCGGCCGAGGGCGAGGTGGACCGTGCCCCCGATCTTCTCGTCGAAGAGGGTGGTGCCGACCGCGCGGGCGATGCCGAAGTTCGTCCCGATGCCGAGCTCGCCGAGGCGGCGGGCGCCGGCGTCGGTCTCCAGCGCGCGCTGGAGGTAGGCGTCGCCGGCCTCGGCGCGGGCGGCGACGACCTCGCCGCTCTTGAAGGTGAGCTGGACGTCGCGGACGTCGACGCCGGCGGGGCTGCTCGGGACGTCGAAGCGGATCGTGCCGGTCGCGCTCGCCTCGTGCGGGCCGGTGAAGACCTCGCCGCTCGGCATGTTGCGCCGGCCGTCGCTGTTGATCCACGCTCGACCCTTCACGTCGAGCGTGACGTCGGTGCCCTCCGCCTCGATGCGGATCGTCCTCGCCCGGGAGAGGCGGTCGATCAGGCGATCCTGGAACGCGCGCAGCCCGCCCCACGCGGCGACCGGGTCGGGGCGGTCGAGGAAGAGCGCCGCGCGCACGAACGCCTCGAACGCCGTCAGCGACAGGCCGGCCTCCTGCGCGAGCGCCTCGGTCGGCCAGACGGTCAGGCACCAGCGCCGCTTCAGCGCCTCCCTGCGGACCGGCGCGCGGCCGACGGCGGCCCGCGCGAGTCGCTCGGGGTCGATGCCCGCGAGCGCGCGCGTGTTCTCGGGCGCCTGGATCGCGAGCGACGCGTCGACCTTCCGCGCCTCGTCGTAGGCGAGCGGCGCGTGGGCGTCGAGGTGCGCGTCGCGCGCGTGCTCGTAGAACGCCGCGGCCTGGCCCGGGACCTCGACGCGCAGCAGCGGCCAAGCCTCGCGGGCGAGGATCTCGCGCTGGACCTCGAGCAGCAGCGGCGCGGCCAGCGAGGTCGAGCGGACCACGACCTGGTGCCCGGCCTCGACCTCGAGGCAGTAGCCGACGAGGAGCCGCGCGAAGGGAGCGGGGTCGATCATGGGGCGGCGGAGCGGCGCGCGGGGGTGGCGGCGGAGCGGCGCGCGGTGGTGGCCGCGGAGCGGCGCGCGATCGTGGCGGGCGCGGTCACTCGGCGAGCGCGGCGAGCGCTTCGGTCGGGTCGGCTCCGAGCTCCGTCGCGAGCGCGCGCACGAGGCGCTCCTGCGGCTCGAGCTCGGCGCCGTCGCCCATCACGCCGATCCGCCAGATGCGGCCGGCGAGCGGGCCCGCTCCGGCGGCGATCTCGATGCCGTGCTCGCTCAGCAGCCGCTTGCGCACGCCGTCGACGTCGGTGCCCTCCGGCGGCGTCACGGCGAGGAGCGGGTGGAGCTGATCTCCCTCGGGCGCGAGGCGCGAGCAGTCGAGCGTCTCGAGCGCGCGCCGCAGCCGCTCGTGCGCTCGCGCGTGGCGCTCCCACCGCGCCTCGAGCCCCTCCTCGTGCACGATCTCCAGCGCCTCCGCGAGCGCGTAGACCATGTTGATCGGGGCGGTGTGGTGGTACGCGCGGCCGCCCTCGCCGTCCCAGTAGCCGAGGACCAGCGACAGGTCGAAGTACCACGACCGCACCGGCGTCGGTCGCGCATCGAGCTTCGCGAGCGCGCGGTCGCCGGCCGTGAACGGCGCGAGCCCAGGCGGGCAGTTGAGGCACTTCTGCGTCCCGCTGAAGGCGGCGTCGACGAGCGCGTCGTCCAGCGCCAGCGGCTGGCCGGCCAGCGACGTCACGCAGTCGAGGAGGAACAGGGCGTCGTGGTCGCGGCAGGCCTCGCCGATGCCGTCGAGCGGCTGGCACACGCCGGTGGACGTCTCGCCGTGCACCACGAAGACGGCGGCGGTGGAGGCGTCCATCGCGCCGACGACGGCGGCGGGATCGAGCGCCCGACCCCACTCGGCCTCCACCCGCACGACCTCGGCGCCGTTGCGCGCGAGCTCCTCCGCCATCCGCTCGCCGAACAGGCCGCACACGCCGCACACGACGCGGTCGCCCGGCTCGACGAAGTTCGCCACCATCGCGTCCATCCCCGCGCTGCCGGTCCCGCTGATCGGCAGCGTCGCGCGGTTCGCGGTCCCGAACGTGGCCCGCAGCGACGCCGCGACCTCCTCCATCAGCGACGCGAACGCCGGGTCGAGGTGCCCGATCGTCGGCCGCGCGAGCGCGTCGAGCACCCGCCGCGGTACGGGCGACGGGCCGGAGCCGAGGAGCAGGCGGTCGGGAACCACGGCGCCGGAGTATGAAGGCGCGCCGACGGCGAAGCGGTGGCGGCGGCGCTAGAGCGGGCGGGTCCCGCACCGCACGTACCACGGCAGTCGCGCGAGCGGCGCGGCGGCGGTCACCGTCCGCCCGCCGCGCAGGCGCGGCCCGGTGCCCTCGCGCTGCCAGCATCCGCGCGGCAGGGCGACACGCCGGCGCGTCGCGCGTTCGCGCACGACCGGCGCCACGAGCACGTCGTCGCCGACGAGCCACTGGTCGTCTGCTCGCGGCGATGTCGCGAGCGAGGGCTCGACGAGCCACAGGGGCCGCATCGGCGGCACGCCGGTCCGCAGCCCCTCCTCCCACAGCCGCCGGATGAGCGGCCGCGCGCGGTCGTGCAG
>DASZDF010000151.1:0-4034 GCA_035942275.1 Solirubrobacteraceae bacterium
CGCTGGGCATACCGGTCGGCCATGGCTCCGACGTGTGCCCCGCCTGCCGGGTGTTTATGCTTCCGCCCGTCGAGGCCGGGCCGCACTGGACCCGGTGGGAAAGCAGGAGGAGAGCACGGGCATGGCGACCGGAACCGTCAAGTGGTTCAACGACGACAAGGGCTTCGGATTCATCACGCCCGACGAGGGGGGCAAGGACCTCTTCGTACATCACACCGGCATCGAGGGCCAGGGCTTCCGCTCGCTGAGCGAGGGCGCGAGGGTCTCCTTCGACGCCGAGGCGGGCGACAAGGGCCCGAAGGCCGTCAACGTCCAGCCGATCTGACGCCCAGCCCGGACGCAGAGCACAACCGCGCGCTCTGGGAGCGCCAGAGCGCGTCCTATCAGGCAGACCACCGGGACTCGATCGGCGGCGAGCTGGCCGAGGCCTGGGGCGTCTGGCGGATCCCTGAGTCCGAGCTGCAGGTGCTCGGGGACGTCGCAGGGCTCGACGTGCTCGAGCTCGGCTGCGGCGCGGCGCAGTGGGGGATCGCGCTGGCGCAGCGGGGCGCGCGCGTCACCGGGCTCGATCTGTCTGAGGAGCAGCTGCGCCAGGCGGGCGAGGCGGCATCCGCTGCCGGCGTCGAGCTCGACCTCGTGCACGCGAGTGCCGAGGAGGTCCCGCGCGAGGACGGGTCGTTCGACGTCGTCTTCTGCGACCACGGCGCCGTCGGCTGGGCCGACCCGCTGGTGCTCATCCCGGAGTGCGCTCGGCTGCTGCGCCCCGGCGGCCTGCTGGCCTGGTGCTGGGGCACGCCGACGCTCGAGGCGTGCTGGCCGCTCGACGCCGAGCGCGCGGGCACGACGCTCGTCCGCGACCACTTCGGGATGCACCGCTACGTCGACGAGACCGACGGCTCGATCACGTTCATGCTCCCCCACTCCGCGACGATCGCCGCGCTGCGCGACGCGGGCCTGACCGTCGAGTCGCTGCTCGAGCTCCAGCCCCCGCCCGACGCGACGAGCACGTACCGCCCGCACCCCGAGGAGCTCGAGTGGGCGCGGCGGTGGCCGATGGAGGAGATCTGGCGGGCGCGCAAGGCGTGACCGCCGTCTTCGACGGCCACAATGACGCGCTGACGTCCTGCGAGGCGGCCGAGTTCGCCGCCGGCCGCGTCGACGGCCACCTCGACGCCCCGCGCGCGAAGGCCGGGGGCTTCGCGGGCGGCATCTTCGCGGTCTTCACCCCCACGCCCGGCGACGAGCCGGAGTTCCCGGACAGCGGGCCGTACGACGTCCCGCCCGCCGAGCCGATCCGCCAGCCCGACGCGCTCGCCCACGCGGCCGCGACGTCGGCCAAGCTCTTCACGCTCGAGGCGATGGGCGTCGTGCGGGTCGTGCGCGGCACGGCGGACCTCGACCGCGCCCCGGCCGAGGGCCGCATCGCGGCCGTCCTGCACCTCGAGGGCGCCGAGGCGATCGACCCCGCGCTCGGCAACCTCGACGCCTGGTACGAGGCCGGCCTGCGCTCGCTGGGCCCGGTGTGGAGCCGGCCGAACGCGTTCGGGCACGGCGTTCCCTTCCGCTTCCCGGGCTCGCCCGACGCCGGCCCCGGGCTCACGCCCGACGGGGAGCGCCTCGTGCGCCGCTGCAACGAGATTGGGATCGTCGTCGACACGAGCCACCTGACGGAGGCCGGCTTCTGGGACGTCGCGCGGGTGAGCAGCGCGCCGCTCGTCGCGTCGCACTCGGGCGTCCACGCGCTCTGCCCCGCGGCGCGCAACCTGACCGACGAGCAGATCGACGCGATCGGGACGACCGGCGGGCTCGTCGGGATCGTGTTCGCGATCGACTTCCTGCGCGCCGACGGCGTCTGGTCGCTCGACACGCCGCTGTCGACGCTGGTGGCCCACGTGCGGCACGTCGCCGACCGGATCGGCGTCGACCACGTCGCGCTGGGCTCGGACTTCGACGGCGCGCGGGTCCCGGGCGCGCTCGGCGACGCCGCGGGCCTCCCCCGGCTGCTCGACGCGCTGCGCGACGGCGGCTTCGCCGAGGACGAGGTCGAGCGGATCGCGTGGGGCAACTGGCGCCGCGTGCTCGGCGCGAGCTTCACCGGCTGAGGCGGCGGCATTGCCCGGGCGGGCCTTCCGCCCGCCCGGTGCCGCCCGGTCTCGATCGACGCTGTACTGCTTGTCCCAGGACTGGTGTGTCTGCCTGGGCGGCTGACACTCCTGACCGCCGGGACGGGCCGCCGGCCTTGCGGCCGGCGCGTTGCCACGGCTGAGCGACTCAGAGGCCGCTCTCGGTCAAGTGGACGATCCGCCGGAGGCGACAGCGTACCGGTGGCGGGCGCTCCTCTGCACGAAGTCGTGCGCGAAAAGGTGCACAGAGCGACCGGCGCCTGGCGCGTCGACCGTCACCGCGGGATGCTGTCGGTGACCCTCAGGAAAGGTCAGGCTGGAAGCCGCCACGCTGCGCCCGGCGCCCTGGACTCGTCTGCCCCCTTCGTCCAGAGCCCGGGCGCTTCGTGTCCCTAGGGCAGCGCCGCGGCGAAGAGGTCGCCGTGGCGGTCGATGCGCTCGAGCACCTCGTCGGGCGTGAAGCGCAGCGGCGCGCCGCTCTCGACCTCCTCCCATGTGAGCGGCGTCGAGACGCCGGGGCCGTGGCGCAGCGCGCGCAGCGAGTACGGGGCGATGGTCGAGCGGCGCCGGTGGTTCTGGAGCCAGTCGACGAAGACGCGTCCTCTGCGGTCCCCCGGCCTCGTCGATGCGCTCACGCGGTCGGGCGTCTCGGCCTGCAGGCGCTCGGCGAGCGCGCGTGCGTAGGCACGGGTGGTGTCGTGGTCCTGTCGCTCGGCGTTGGCGACGAACACGTGGAGCCCCGCGGCGCCGGATGTCTTGACGGCGGCGTGCGGCAGCTCCGCGTGGAGGCGGAGCGCGACGGCGCGCGCGTCGTCCAATGACGCCGGCGGCTGCGGGTCGAGGTCGAACGCGATCGCCGTCGGCGGCTCCCCCAGGTACGGGTGCAGCTCGACCGTCCCCTGGTTGGCGACCCACAGCAGCGAGCGCTCGTCGTCGACGACGCAGTACGTGCGCGTCCGGCCGTTCTGGAGCGTCAGCGTCGTGGTCGTGACGTAGCCGGGCGCGCCGCGGCACTCGTTCTGGAGGAAGCCGCGGCCGGCGATCCCGTCGGGGAAGCGCGCCATCGTGAGCGGGCGGCCGGCGAGGTGCGGGACGAGCACGGGCGCGACGGCCGCGTAGTAGTCGACGAGCCAGCGCTTCGTCAGCCCGGGCCACAGCGCGCGGTCGGGGTTCGTGATCACCGGGCCGCGAGCAGCTCCTCGACCGGCGGCGCGGCGGCGTCGAGCTGGTCGAACCGGCACGAGGCGGGCTCGCGGTCGGGCCGCCAGCGGCGGAAGCGGGCCGGGTGCCGGAAGCGGCCGCGGTCGACCTGGTCGTAGGCGACCTCGACGACGCGCTCGATCGCGAGCGGCACCCAGTCGAGCGGCATGTCGCGCGGGTCCCACCGGCCCGCGGCGCCCGGGAGCCGGCCGGTCTCGCCGCCCTGCAGCGAGTAGCCGTGCTGCCACGGGTGGCCTTCGAGCGGGACCGCGAGCGGTCGCAGCTCCTCCAGCAGCTCGATCCTCCGGCGCTCCGGGAACGAGCTCGTGACGCCGACGTGGACGAGGCTCTCGTCGTCGTTGTACCGGGCGAGGAGCAGCGAGCCGACCATGGGCCGCCCGGCGTGGAACCGGAAGCCGGCGACGACGCAGTCCGCAGTGCGCTCGTGCTTGACCTTCGTGAGGGATCGCGCGCCGGGCTCGTAGACGCCGTCGCGCGGCTTCGCGACGACGCCGTCGATGCCCGCGCCCTGGAAGCGCTCGAGCCACCGGGTCGCCACGTCGGTGTCGCCGGTGGCGGGCGTCACGTGGACGGGCGCGGCGGGAGCGAGCGCTTCGAGCCGCTCGCGTCGCTCGGCGAAGGGGCGCGCCCGGAGGTCCTGGTCGCCGAGCGCGAGCAGGTCGAACGCGACGAACGCCGCGGGCGCCTCGA
>DASZDF010000152.1:0-2932 GCA_035942275.1 Solirubrobacteraceae bacterium
TCCAGGGCTTCGCCTTCGGGATGGGGATCGAGCGGATCGCCTTCCTCAAGCACGGCGTGCCGGACCTGCGGATGTTCTTCGACAACGACCTGCGCTTCCTGGGGCAGTTCGGATGAGGGTCCCGCTCGAGTGGCTCAGCGAGTACGCCGACGCCGGCCTGCCCGGCCGCGAGCTCGGCGAGCGCCTGACGATGACGGGCACGAAGCTCGAGGCCGTCCACCACCACGGCGTGAGCTCCGCCGAGCACTTCCTCGTCGGGGAAGTGGTCTCCGCCGAGCGCCATCCCGACGCGGACCGCCTGACGGTGTGCGAGGTCGATGTCGGCGGCCGGACGAGCACGATCGTGTGCGGCGCGCCGAACGTCGCGGCCGGCCAGCTCGTCGCGGTCGTCGAGCCGGGCGGCGTCCTTCCCGACGGCACGAAGATCAAGAAGGCGAAGCTGCGCGGCGTCGTGTCGAAGGGGATGATCCTCTCCGAGCGCGAGCTCGGGCTCGGCGAGGACCACACCGGGATCATGGTGCTCGACCGCGGTGCTCCCGGCGTGCCGCTGGAGACGGCGTTGCCGCTAAGCACCGAGGTCCTCGAGTTCGAGATCACGCCGAACCGTCCCGACTGCCTCGGCGTCTACGGCATCGCCCGCGAGGTCCACGCGAGCACGGGCGCGGAGCTCCGGCCGCCGCCGTGGGCCGACGACCCCGGCACGCCCGGCGAGGTCAAGGGCGCGACCGTCGACGTCGAGGTCCCCGACCTGTGCCCGCGCTTCACCGCCCGCGTCTTCGAGGACGTGACGATCGGGCCGTCGCCACCGTGGCTGAAGGCGCGCCTGACCGCGGCCGGGATGCGCCCGATCTCGAACGTCGTCGACATCACGAACTACGTGATGCTGCTGACCGGGCAGCCGCTGCACGCGTTCGACCTCGACCGCGTCGCGGGGCAGAGGCTCGTCGTGCGCGCGGCGCGCGAGGGGGAGACGATCGACACGCTCGACGGCCAGACCCGCACGCTCGAGGAAGGCGAGATCGTCATCGACGACGCCGACGGCCCGACGTCGCTCGCGGGCGTCATGGGCGGCGCGCGGTCGGAGGTCGAGGACGACACGACGCGCGTACTGCTCGAGGTGGCCGCGTGGCACGCCCCGACGATCCACCGGACCTCGACGCGGCTCGGCCTGCGCAGCGAGGCGAGCGCGCGGTTCGAGAAGGGCCTGTCGACCGAGCAGCCGATGGAGGCCCAGGCGATCGCGACGCAGCTGATGGTCGAGCTGTGCGGCGCACGCGTCGCGCCGGGCACGATCGACGTCGGCGGGCCCGAGTCCGACCCGCCGCCGCTGACGCTGCGCCCGGCGCGCACCGAGCAGCTACTCGGTCTGGAGGTCGCTTCGGAGCGCCAGGCCGAGATCCTCCGCGCGCTCGAGTTCGGCGTGGAGGAGCGCGACGGAGCGTTCGCCGTCGCCGTCCCGCACTTCCGTCGCAGCGACGTGACGCGCGAGGCCGACCTCGTCGAGGAGGTCGCGCGCATCGAGGGCCTCGACCGGCTGCCCGCGACGCTCCCGGCGCGGCGCGGCGCCAGCGGGAAGCTCACGTTCGCGCAGCGAGCGCGCCGCCGCGCCGAGGACGCGCTCGTCGGCCGCGGCCTGCACGAGATCGTGGGCTGGTCGTTCACCGAGCCGGGCGTCGCGGATCGGCTGCGCCTCGCGCCCGACGACCCGCGCCGGCGCTTCGTCGCGCTCGAGAACCCGATGAGCGAGGACCAGTCCGTGCTGCGCACCACGCTCCTCGGCTCGCTGCTCGACGCCGCCCGCTACAACGCCGCGCGCGGGCAGGAAGACCTTGCGCTGTTCGAGAGCGGCGCGATCTACCTCGACGTCGAGACCCCGGCGACGACCGCCGCCGAAGAGCGGGGCTCGCCGCTGCCGCTCGAGGTCCAGGCGCTCGGCGCGGTGCTGCACGGAACGGTCGAGGGCGCGTCGTGGCGCCGCCGGGCCGACCTCGAGTGGGACTTCTTCGCCGCGAAGGCGATCCTCGGCGCAGTGCTCGACACCCTGCGCGTCGAGTGGGACGTGCGCGAGGGGACGCACGCGTTCCTCCATCCCGGCCGCTCGGCCCGCGTCTACTCGGGCGAGACCGAGCTCGGCTGGCTCGGCGAGGTCCACCCGCTCGTCGCGCGCGAGTGGGACCTCGACGGCGCCGTCGCCGCGTTCGAGATCGACCTCGGGCTCGCGATCGAGCAGGCGCCGGAGCACATCCCGTTCACGCCGTACGCCACGTTCCCGCCCGTCCTTCGCGACCTCGCGGTGGTCGTGCCCGAGGGCGTGATCGCGCAGCAGATCCTCGACGTCGTCATGGACGCGGGCGCGCCACTCCTCGGCGTCGCGACGGTCTTCGACCGCTACCGCGACTCGCTCGCGATGCACCTCTCGTTCTTTGCCGCCGACCGGACGCTCACCGACGACGAGGTCGACGAGCGGATGGCGGCGATCGTGGCCGCGCTGCGCGAGATCGGGGTCGAGCAGCGTGCCTAGCGTCGTCGTCGCCGGGGCCAGCGGGTATGCGGGCGCGCTCGCCGCCCGGCTGCTCCACACCCACCCCGACTTCGAGCTGGCCGCGGTGACGTCGCGATCGGACGCCGGCGTGCGGCTCGACGAGCTGTACCCCTACCACCGCGTCCCGCTGACCCTCGACGCGTTCGACGTCTCCACCCACGGCGACGTCGACGCCGCGATCGTCGCGTACCCGCACGGCGCGAGCGCGCCGACGGTCGAGGAGCTGCACGAGCGCGGCGTCAAGGTCGGGGACCTGAGCGCGGACTTCCGCCTGCGGGACCCCGGCACGTACGCCGAGTGGTACGGCGAGCACGGCGCGCCGTCGCTGTTCGGCCACGCCGTCTACGGCCTGCCGGAGCTCTACCGCGAGCAGGTCGCCGACGCGCACCT
>DASZDF010000153.1:0-4789 GCA_035942275.1 Solirubrobacteraceae bacterium
GCCGCGCGCTCCTCGGGCGGGCGCCCCGGCGCCGGCCGCCGCGCCGCCCGGCCGCCGTCGGCCGCCACGCCGTCGACCGTGGTCCGCACCGCGATCTCCAGCAGCGCGTCGCGGTCGAGGTTCGACGCGAACGCCTCGCCGATCCGCCGGACCTGGTTCTCGAGGCGCGTGCGCTGCTCGCCCAGCTCCGCGAGGCGGACCTCGAGCTGGCTCGCCATGTTGTTGAACTCGACGCCGAGGGCGGCGAACTCGTCGCGGCCCTCGATCGGCACCTCGGAGGAGAAGTCGCCGCGGCCCAGCCGGCGCGCGGCCTCGAGGAACGCGGCGATGCGGTTCTGGAGCGAGCGCGACACGACGGCCGCGAACGTGAAGGCGAGGATGAAGAAGCCCGCGAGCAGCGCGCCGGCGAGCAGCCGCGCCTCGCCGATCGCCTCGTCGGTCTCCTCCTGGTCGGAGAACAGCGAGACGCGCGTGCGGACGTTCCCGAAGCCCTCGCGGTCGGCGAACGAGGCGACGCGGTACTCGGTGTCCCCCACCTTCACCTCGCCGACGGGCAACGGCAGCGGCTTGCTCGGGACGCCGCGCAGCGTCGCGCCGAGCGTCTGCTCGCCCGCGCGCACGACGACGTGCAGGCCGGTGATGCGCTGCACGCTGCGCGCGTAGGCGGGCGCCGTGCGGTCGGACAGCTCGAGGCGGTACCGGCGGCCGCCGGGGTCGACGAGGTCGCGCTCGGCCACCGCGGTCGCGACCGACGAGCCGGCGTCGACGACCGCGCGGCCGCGTGCGTCCGCGATCCGCACGCGCGCCAGCCCGAGCTCCTGAAGTAGGGCGTCGGCGCGGCGGCCGGCGGCGCCGTCGTCGTTCGCGCGCAGCGCCCGGGCGAGGGCCGGGTCCGACCCGAAGCGGATCGCGAGCCGTCCCGCGCGGTCGGCGTCCTCGCCGAAGAGGTTGCGCGCGGTCTGCTGCCGCGCCGCGATGCGGGCGTCCGCCTTCCCCCGCTCGTTGTCGGAGAGCAGCCGGAACAGCGCGAACGCCATCGAGACCATCGGGAGGATCACGATGGCGACGAAGAAGAGGGTCAGGCGATTGCGAAAGCTCACGCGCTACGGCGCTCCGGGGGGGTCCACGGAGGGTATTCCCCGGTGGAGCTAGACTTTCGAACGCGGGGACGGATGTTCCCCCACCCGCGGGGCTATAGCTCAGTTGGGAGAGCGCCTGGATCGCACCCAGGAGGTCGGGGGTTCGAGTCCCCCTAGCTCCATCGCCCGCGGCCCGTCACGACACGACGGCCGGCTCCGGCTCCGGCACCACCGCGGGGCCGCCGGGGCGCAGGCGCAGCGCGACCGCGCCCGACAGCAGCGCGCCCGCGATCCCGAAGACGTACGCGTCGTCGGCGACGTCGGCCGCCGCGAGCACCGTCTCCGGCTCGCCGACGATCGCGATGAGCAGCGCCGTTCCCAGGACCGCGCCGAGCTGCCGCCCCGCGCCCGTGACCGCGGCGGCGACGCCGAAGCGCTCGGGTGGGATGTCGGCCGCCGCCGCCGCGCCGAGCGTCGGGAACGCGAGGCCGATCCCGATGCCGACGAGCGCCTGCCCGGGCAGCCACGTCCCGACGTAGTCCGGCTCGAGGCCGGCGCCGCGCAGGACGAGCAGGCCCGCGGCGTAGAAGAGCGTCCCGGGGACGATGATCGCGCTGTGGCCGAAGCGGTCGGCCAGCGTTCCCGCCGGGCCGGCGACGATCGCCGACGCGAGGGGGCCGGGCGCGACCGCGAGCCCGGCGTCGAGCACGCTGTAGCCCCAGACGCCGGTGAGGAACAGGATGTTCCCGAGGATCATCGAGAAGAACGCGGCGGCGAAGAGCAGCGTCCCGAGCGTGCCGTTGCGGAAGGAGCGGATGCGCAGCAGCGCGGGATCGACGATCGGTCGCGGGTGGCTCAGGCAGCGCGCGGCCACGACCGCGGTGAGGATCGCGGCGCCCGCGAACGACCCGAGCGTCTCCGCGCTCCCCCAGCCCCACGCGTTGCCCTCGACCAGCGCGAGCGCGAGCAGGCCGAGCGCGACCGCGGCGAGGGCGGAGCCGGGGAGGTCCGGCAGGCGCATGGCCGCCGGGTCGCGGCTCTCGTCGAGGCCGCGCACGCCCGCGAGCACCACCGCCGCGCCGAGCGGCAGGTTCACGAGGAAGATCCAGCGCCAGTCCGCGACCTCGACGAGCACGCCGCCGAGCGGCGGGCCGATCGCGGCGGCGAGCGCCGCCGACGCGCCCCAGATGCCGACCCCGGCCGCGCGGCGCTCGGGCGGGAAGAGCGGGAGCAGGAGCGCGAGCGACGCGGGCACGAGGATCGCGGCGCCGATCCCCTGGAGGACGCGCGCGACGACGAGCAGCTGCCACGTCGGCGCGACCGCGCACAGCACGCTCGTGGCGACGAACACCCCGGCTCCGGCGAGGAAGACCCGGCGGCGGCCGAGGCGGTCGGCGATCCCGCCCGCGGGGACCAGCAGCGCCGCGAGCACGATGAAGTAGCCGTCGAGCACCCAGCTCAGCTGCGCGGGGCTCGCGTCCCGGAAGCCCTCGCGGATGTCCGGGAAGCTCGTGTTGACGATCGTCGTGTCGAGGAAGGCGAGGAAGGCGCCGCCGCAGATGGCGAGGAGTGCGAGGGTTCGTCGATTCATGAGTTTCGTATCGAAACTCACTCGGGCTCCGCTGGCTGTGACGTGCGTCAACCTTCGCGCGGGTGAACCTCCCGGCGGCGCCGCGGAAGACGCGGCGCGGCGGCCGGGACGCCGCGCTTTCCGCGGGCGCCTTGCGCCGCGCGGACCGCGGCGGTTGGGTCGCGGCATGGGACGCTTCGACATCAGCCCGGAAGTCGCGGAGGAGTACCGCGTGAAGTTCCGCCACGGCGTGCAGGAGCACGTCGACGAGGAGGTGCTCGCGGTCGGCACCTTCCGCACGACCGGCAGCGGCACGAAGTACGCGATCAGCAAGACGCAGGCGGGGGCGCTGGCGTACGGCGCGGCGGCGCTGATCGGCAAGAAGCGCGCTGGCGGGCTGCCCGGGCAGTTCGTGCTCGCGGTGACGCCGACCAGCCTGTACGCGTTCAAGTACAAGCAGCGACGCGACGGGATCGCGATCAAGGAGGAGGTCGCCGTCTGGGACCGCGCCGGCCTCGCGGTGAGCACCGAGCGGATGCAGACGACGACGCGTGTGCAGCTCGAGTGGCCGGACGCGAAGGTGGTCTGCGACCAGGAGGGCCTCGGCGACAACCCGTGGGCCGACGAGGTGGTGCGCCTGCTGCAGGTCTGACGCGGCGTGGGCCGGCCCGTCTAGTGTCGGCACGTGACGCTCGCGCCGCCCGACGACGACGCCCTCCGCCTGCGCGAGCTGGGCTACGAGCAGGAGCTGCGCCGCCGCCTCGGCGGGCTCGACAACGTCGCGATGGGGTTCGCGACGATCTCGCCGGTCGTCGGCCTCTACGCGGTCGCACTGATCGGCACCACGCTCGCGGGCCCGGCGTGGCTGTGGGTGCTGCCCGTCGCGCTCGCCGGGCAGTGCCTCCTGCTCGCGGTGTACTCCGAGCTCGCCGCGGAGTTCCCGGTCACCGGCGGCCCGTACCAGTGGACGCGCCGCCTCGTCGGGCCGCGGTACGGGTGGCTGACCGGGTGGGTCGCGGTCTGCGGCTACGCCGCGGCGAACACGACGATCGCGTACCTCGGCGCGCCGTGGGTGCTCACCGTGCTCGGGATCGACGCGACGTCGGGCGCGATCGTCGTGACCGGCCTGGTGCTGGTGGTCGTGTGCGCGGGCGCGGGGGCGCGCGGCATCGACGTCCTCAAGCGGGTCGTGCAGGGCGGCATCGCGGCGGAGGCGCTGGCGCTCGCCGGGATCGGGGTGATCCTGCTGCTCGCCTTCCGCGAGCAGGACGTCTCCATCCTGACCGACACCCTCGGCGCGGAGGCGACCTCGGGGTCGCTCGGCGCGGCGTTGCTCGCGGCGCTCGCGGTCGGCGGCTGGGTGTTCATCGGCTTCGACGCGTGCGTGGCGGCGGCCGAGGAGACGCGCGGCGCCGCGCGCCACGTCCCGCGCGCGGTCTGGTTCGCGCTGCTCAGCGTCGCCGCGCTCGTCCTGCTCAACGCGGTCGCCGCGACGCTCGCGCACCCGGATCCCGCGGCGGTCGTCGCGGGGGCGGACGCGGACCCGGTCACGACGGCGGTCGTCAGCTCGTTCGGCGACTGGTCGACGAAGCCGTTCGCCGTGCTCGTGCTCGTCGCGTTCGTCGCCTGCGGGAGCGCCGCGCAGGGGCTCACGGCGCGGACGCTCTACTCGATCGCCCGCGACGGCGTGCTCCCGGCGTCGCGCACGCTTCGCCGCGTCGACGAGCGCGGGACGCCGCTGCCCGCGGTCGTCGTCACGGCGGCGATCGCCGGGGCCGGCCTGCTCCTCGGGCTCGAGGAGACCGCGATCGGGACGCTGATCGTCTTCGGCACCGCCGCGATCTACGTCTCGTTCCTGCTCGTGGCCGCCGCGGCGCTGCTGGCCCGTGTCCGCGGCACGTGGCGGCCGGCGCGACCGGTCGGGCGCGCCCGCGCCGGGACGACGCTGAACGCGCTCGCCGTCGCCTGGCTCCTCTTCGAGGCGGTGAACATCTCGTGGCCGCGCGAGACGATCGCGCCGCCGGGCGCGCCCTTCTACCAGGTGTGGGCGGCGCCGCTCGTGCTGGCGCTCATCGCGATCACGGGCGGCGCGTACCTGCTGCTCGTGCGACCGGAGCGGCGCGCGCCCTGAGGCGCGCGC
>DASZDF010000154.1:0-3785 GCA_035942275.1 Solirubrobacteraceae bacterium
GTCGGCGAGGACCTGCTGCCGTCGCTGCCCGAGCTGCGCTCGGCGCTCGACCGGCGCCGGAAGGAGAAGCCGCCGGCCGTCAAGCTGCTCGAGCGCCTGATCGGCCTCGAGCTGAAGATGCGCCAGTACGAGCTGGGCCGCGAGTTCTGCGACGCGGTCGTCGAGCGGGGCGGGATCGAGGCGCTCAACCGGGTCTGGCGCTCACCCGAGGCGCTGCCCACGCTGCCGGAGCTCGAGGACCCGACCGCGTGGATCCGCCGCACCGCGGCGCCCTTGCTGCCCCGTGCGTAACCGCTCCGGCGGCCCGGCGTACCTCTCCCTGACAGCGAACACACGTTCTGTGACCGAGGTCACGGGCAATGCCGTTTCCGTACGTGTGTTCGTGGTAAGCTAGGTATCGAACTTAGATCTAATCTGGTTAGCGAGAAGAGGAAATCACATGGCCGAGACCAAGAAGAGCACCACCACCCGCAAGCGCAGCACCGCCGCCAAGAAGAGCGGCTCGACGACCCGCAGCGCCGCTTCGCGCAGCACGTCGCGCCGCAGCACCGGTGGTACCGCCCCCAAGCGCAAGGCTGCCGCCACGCGCCGCAGCACGACCGCCAAGCGCGGCGCCACCACGCGGAACGCCCGCGCGACGGCCCGCAACACCCAGCGCGCCACGACCCGCGTGCAGACCGACGTCGCCCGTGAGGCCGCCGCGGCCCGCCGCGACGCCGAGAAGACCGTGACGAAGGTCGTCGACGGCGCCCAGCGCGTCGCCCTGACCTACGTCGGCGCCACGCTCACCGCGCGTGACCGCGTCGTCGAGGTCGCCGGCACGCTCAGCGACCGCAAGCAGGTCGAGCGCCGCCTGAAGGCGTTCGA
Source organism: Solirubrobacteraceae bacterium (assembly GCA_035942275.1). Lineage (GTDB taxonomy): Bacteria > Actinomycetota > Thermoleophilia > Solirubrobacterales > Solirubrobacteraceae > CADCVT01. The sequence goes on from DASZDF010000154.1 coordinate 868, forward strand.
GCGCCGCGGCACCACCGCCCGCAACCGCGTCGAGCGCGAGCTCAAGAAGCAGCGCACGCGGATCGAGCGCCAGGTGCGCACGCGGACCAACCGCGTCGAGAAGGACGTCAAGACGCTCCGCGGCGACCTCGGCAACGTGACCGGCGACGTCCGCCGGTTCGGCCGCGACGCCCAGAAGACGTACGCTGCGCAGAGCGCCTCGCTCTTCGGCGCCGTCACCGAGAACGCCGGCCAGGGCGCGGTGCTCGCCGCGACCAAGGCCGCGCGCCAGGTCACGGGCCGCGTCGCCCAGCTGGTCTAGTCCGAGAGCAGGCGGGCCCCTCGCGCCGAGGGGCCCGCTCTCGTCTTCCCCCACGCGCGCCCGGAGAGGCTCGGCACGTGGGAGCGCTTTCGCGCGCCCTACCCTGTAGGCATGCCGACGCGCGAGACGATCCTGAAGGCCCTCGAGGCCGTCATCGACCCCGAGCTGCGCGACTCGATCGTCGCGCTCGACATGGTGCGGTCGATCGACGTCCATGACGACGGGCGCGTGGACGTCAAGGTCTCGCTGACCACGCCCGGCTGCCCGATCCGCAGCCACTTCCAGGAGGGCGTCGTCAACGCCGTCCGCCCGCTCGAGGGCGTGACCGCGGTCACCGTCGACTTCGACGTCCTCGACGACCGCCAGAAGCAGGCGCTCCAGGCCAAGCTGGGCGGCGGCCCGCTGCCGAGCGGCGCGCTGGCGGGCGTCCGGAACGTCATCTGCGTCGGGTCGGGCAAGGGCGGCGTCGGCAAGTCGACGCTGACGGTCAACCTCGGCGCGGCGCTGCTCGGCGAGGGCAAGAAGGTCGGCATCCTCGACGCCGACGTCTGGGGCTACTCGATCCCGCGCATGCTCGGGCTCGGCAACGACCGCCCGAAGGTCAACGCCGAGCGCAAGATCGTGCCGCTCGAGGCGCACGGCCTGAAGGTCATGTCGATCGGCTTCTTCGTGCAGGAGAACTCGGCCGTCGTGTGGCGCGGGCCGATGCTCCACAAGGCCCTGACGCAGTTCCTCGAGGACGTCGCGTGGGGCGAGCTCGACTACCTCCTCGTCGACCTGCCGCCGGGCACCGGCGACGTGTCGATGACGCTCGCGCAGCTCCTCCCGCAGGCTCAGTTCCTCCTCGTGACGACGCCGCAGCCCGCGGCGCAGACCGTCGCGCGGCGCTCGGCGGAGATGGCCAACAAGGTCAACCTGGAGATCGCCGGCGTCGTCGAGAACATGTCCGGCTTCACGACGCCGGGTGGCGAGCGCTTCCAGATCTTCGGCGAGGGCGGCGGCCAGGCGCTGGCCGACGACCTCGACGTGCCGCTGCTCGGCAAGGTCCCGCTGACGATGCCGCTGCGCGAGCAGGCGGACGCCGGCGTCCCGCTGGCGATGACCGACGCCGACGACCCGGCGGCCCAGGCGGTCCACCAGGCGGCGCGCGGCCTGATCGCGATGGCGCCGCCGCCGCCGCTGCCGCTGCTTGCCGTCAACCAGGTCGGCGGCGAGCTGCCGCGCGAGGCGCCGGCGCCGGTCGGCGCCAGCCTCCCCATGGCGTAGCCTCCGCGCCGTGAAGCTCCTCCCCCTGGCGACCGCGGTCGCGCTCCTCGCTCTGTGCGCGCCGGCCAACGCGACGATCGTGCCCCAGCGCGGGATGCTCGGCGTCGAGCTGGGCGACACCGTCCGCGAGGTCCGGTCGAAGCTGGGGCCGCCGGACGGCATCCGCTTCGTCAACAACGAGATCATCGGCCGCCAGCGGATCTACCGCTACGGCCGCACGTCGATCGGCTTCGACGGCGACGGCCGCCGCGCGCGCGTGATCAACATGACCACCCGCAGCCGGCCCGAGCGGCTCGCCAACGGCATCGGGGTCGGCTCGACGAAGCGCGAGGTCATGCGCGAGGTCGAGGGCGTCCGCTGCCCGGTCGACGAGGGCTTCCACTGCTACGTCGGGCGGCTCCTGCCCGGTCGCCGGGTCACCGACTTCCGCATCGCGCGCGGCCGCGTGACGCACGTCACCGTCGGCCGCGTCATCGACTGAGCGCCGCGCGAGCCGGGCCGGCTACTTGTTGCCGTAGTACTCCGCGTTGATCTTGGCGTAGTTGGACCACTCCTCGGGGAGCTGGTCCTCGGCGAAGCAGGCGTCGACCGGGCAGGCCTCGACGCACGCGTCGCAGTCGATGCACTCCTCGGGGTCGATGTACAGCATCTCGACCTTGTCGTAGTCGGGCTCGTCGGGAGTCGGGTGGATGCAGTCGACAGGGCAGACCTCCACGCAGGAGTTGTCCTTCGTGCCGATGCAGGGCTCTGCGATCACGTACGCCATAGGGGGCGGCAATCTACAGTAAGAGCCGTGGGCATCACCTCGAAGATGATCGCCTCGCGCGGGCGCCGTCAGGCCGAGAAGCTGGGCCTCGATCCGGGCCGGATCCCGCCGGGGCAGTACGTCACCGCGCGCTTCCCCGTCCTCACCTACGGCCCGAACCCGCCCTTCGATCTGACGACCTGGTCGCTGTCGGTCGACGGCGAGGTGGAGGCGCCGTTCGCGCTGAGCTGGGACGAGCTGATGGCCCTGCCCCAGCAGGAGATCACGGTCGACATCCGCTGCGTCACCCGCTGGTCGAAGCTCGACACGACGTGGCGTGGGGGCCGCGCGAGGGACCTCCTCGAGCGGGCCCGGGTGAAGCCGGCCGGGACGCACGTCCTCGCGCACTCGGACGGCGGCTACACCACGAACCTGCCGCTCGCGGCGCTCCAGGACGACGACGTCCTCGTCGCCCACACGTACGGCGGAGAGCCGCTCGAGCACGACCACGGCGCGCCGCTGCGCCTGCTCGTGCCGAAGCGTTACTTCTGGAAGTCCGCGAAGTTCCTGCGGCGGCTCGAGATCCTCACCGAGGACCGCCAGGGC